>NZ_QOBB01000042.1:0-42201 GCF_024704855.1 Burkholderia sp. HAN2018
CCCGGCCAGGCCTGCCGCGCAGGCCGGCCGCGGCGCTTTCCGGAGCGCTTGCCGGCGGCGCGCGGCCCCTGCCAGCCGAAACGCCGCCCGGCTGGCGTAAAATACGCACTTTCCTCTTTCTCGCCCCCTTATGACGCTCGCCTCCACGCTCGACATCATCGCCGAGCTGAAAGCCGGCCGGATGGTGATCCTGGTCGACGAAGAAGACCGCGAAAACGAGGGCGACCTCGTGATCGCCGCCGAATTCGTCACACCGGAAGCGATCAACTTCATGGCCAAGTACGGCCGCGGCCTGGTTTGCCTGACGCTGACGCAGGAACGCTGCAAGCAGCTGCACCTGCCGCTGATGACCTACCGCAACGGCACGCAGTACGGCACCGCGTTCACGGTCAGCATCGAAGCGGCCGAAGGCGTGACGACCGGCATCTCGGCCGCCGACCGTGCGCACACGATCGCCACGGCGGTCGCGCACGACGTGCGCCCCGAGCACATCGTGCAGCCGGGCCACGTGTTCCCGATCATGGCGCAGCCGGGCGGCGTGCTCGTGCGCGCGGGCCACACCGAGGCCGGTTGCGACTTCACCGCGCTCGCCGGCCTCACGCCGGCCGCGGTGATCTGCGAGATCATCAAGGACGACGGCACGATGGCGCGCCTGCCCGACCTGATCGAATTCGCGCAGGAGCACAACCTGAAGATCGGCACGATCGCCGACCTGATCCAGTACCGCAGCCGCACCGAATCGATCATCGAGCGGATCGCCGAGCGTACGATGCAGACCGCGCACGGCACGTTCCGCGCGGTGCTGTACCGCGACCAGCCGAGCGGCTCGCCGCACATCGCGCTGGTGCGCGGTGCGCCCGTGCCCAACGTCGATACGCCGGTGCGCGTGCACGAGCCGCTGTCGGTGCTCGACCTGCTCGAAACGGGCGTGTCGACGCACTCGTGGACGCTCGACGCCGCGATGCGCGAGATCGCGGAGCGCGACCTCGGCGTGATCGTGCTGCTCAACTGCGGTGACACGAAGGAACACCTGATCGACGTCTTCAAGGCGTTCGACGAGGAAGAAAAGGCCGCTGTGCTGAAGCGCCGGCCGGTCGATTTCAAGACGTTCGGCATCGGCGCGCAGATCCTGCGCGATGTCGGCGTCGGCAAGATGCAGGTGCTGTCGAATCCGCGCAAGCTGGGCAGCATGTCCGGCTACGGCCTGGAAGTCACGGGCTTCATTCCGATGCCCGGCGGCGAAGCCAAGTCCTGCCCGGCGTCCAACGCGTAACCCGCCACGGCGCTTTCGCCCTATAACCGTTCATCCACACCACGGACAAGATCATGGAAATCGGACAATACCAACCGAATCTCGAAGGCGACGGCCTGCGGATCGGCATCGTGCAATCGCGCTTCAACGAGCCGGTGTGCAACGGCCTCGCCGACGCGTGCGTCGAGGAACTGGAACGCCTCGGCGTCACCGGTGAAGACGTGCTGCTCGTGTCGGTGCCCGGCGCGCTGGAAATCCCGCTCGCGCTGCAGAAGCTCGCGGAAAGCGGCCAGTTCGACGCGCTGATCGCGCTCGGCGCGGTGATTCGCGGCGAGACCTACCACTTCGAACTCGTGTCGAACGAGAGCGGCGCGGGCATCACCCGCATCGGCCTCGACTTCAACCTGCCGATCGCCAACGCGGTCCTGACGACCGAAAACGACGAGCAGGCCGTCGCGCGCATGACCGAAAAGGGTCGTGACGCCGCACGCGTCGCCGTCGAGATGGCCAACCTGACGATGGCCCTCGACCAGCTCGGCGATGACGACGAGGACGAAGAGGAAGACGAAGACGACGAAGAGGAGCGCGCATGAAGAAGAGCGCCCGCCGACAATCGCGCGAGCTGGCGACGCAGGGGCTGTACCAGTGGCTGCTGTCGAACGCGTCCTCCGGCGAGATCGACGCGCAACTGCGCGGCGCGCTCGGTTACGACAAGGCTGACAAGGAGCTGCTCGACGCGATCCTGCACGGCGTGATCCGCGAGCACACCACGCTCGTCGAAGCGCTGACGCCGTCGCTCGACCGCCCGATCGACCAGTTGTCGCCGGTCGAACGCGCCGTGCTGCTCATCGCGACGTTCGAGCTCACGCACCACGTTGAAACGCCGTACCGCGTGATCATCAACGAAGCCGTCGAACTCGCGAAGACATTCGGTGGCTCCGACGGCTACAAGTACGTGAACGGCGTGCTCGACAAACTCGCCGCGAAGCTGCGCCCCGCCGAAACGCAGGCGCGCCGCAACGGCTGATACCGTTTGGTCCGGAACGGGCGCGCATGCGCCCGTTTTTTCTTTCGTCACGCCCCCTCCCCCTGCCCGCCCGATGAATACCGCCACCGATTCGCTCGTCAAGCTCGCCGCACGCGTCGACGCGATCCAGCCCTTCTACGTGATGGAACTGATGAAGGAGGCACAGCGTCTCGAGTCCTCCGGGCGCGATGTTATCCACATGGGCATCGGCGAGCCGGATTTCACCGCGCCGGAGCCGGTCGTCGAAGCGGCTGCGGCCGCGCTGCGCCGCGGCGTCACGCAATATACGAGCGCGCTCGGCATTGCACCGCTGCGCGAGGCGATCGCCGCGCACTACGCGCGCGCCTACGGCCTCACGATCAGCCCGGAGCGGATCGTCGTGACGGCCGGCGCGTCGGCTGCGCTGCTGCTCGCGTGCCTCGCGCTCGTCGGGCGTGACGACGAGGTGCTGATGCCCGACCCGTCGTATCCGTGCAACCGGCACTTCGTCGCGGCGGCCGAAGGCCGCGCGGTGCTCGTGCCGAGCGGCCCGGACGCGCGCTTCCAGCTCACCGAGGACGACGTCCGCACGCGCTGGGGCGACCGCACTCGCGGTGTGCTGCTCGCATCGCCGTCGAACCCGACCGGCACGTCGCTCGAACCGGACGAACTGAAACGGATCGTCGAAGCCGTGCGCGCACGCGGCGGTTTCACGATCGTCGACGAGATCTACCAGGGGCTCAGCTACGACGCGGCACCCGTGTCGGCGCTTTCATTCGGCGACGACGTCGTCACCGTGAACAGCTTCTCCAAGTATTTCAGCATGACGGGCTGGCGGCTCGGCTGGCTGGTCGTGCCGCCCGCGCTGGTCGGCACGTTCGAGAAGCTGGCGCAGAACCTGTTCATCTGCCCGTCCGCACTCGCGCAGCACGCGGCGCTCGCCTGCTTCGAGCCCGCCGCGCTCGACATCTACGAAGCGCGCCGGCTCGAATTCAAGCGCCGCCGCGATTTCATCGCACCGGCGCTCGAACGGCTCGGCTTCACGGTGCCCGTGATGCCGGACGGCGCGTTCTATGTGTATGCGCACTGCGGCGGCGTCGCCCACCCGGCGGCCGGCGACAGCGCCGCGCTCACGACGGCGATGCTGCACGACGCGGGCGTCGTGCTGGTGCCCGGCATGGACTTCGGTGTCCATGCGCCGCGCGACTATATCCGCCTGTCCTATGCGACGGCCTACTCGCGGCTCGAGGAAGCGGTCGAACGGCTCGCGACGTTGTTCGGGCAGCACTGAGCCACGACTGAGCCTCGGCCGGCACGCCGGCGGCTTCTCGCGCCGCAAAAAGCAAAAGGCACCCTGATCGGGTGCCTTTTTCATGTCCTGCCGGCCGAAGCCGTGCAGTGCTGCGCTACCGTCGTGCGTTACGCGCCGAGCTCCGAATGGTCGCCGTGCGACTTCGCGGTATCGACGCTCGCGTCGTCCTGCGGCGCGGCTTCCTTCGATGCCGTCGACTTCGCCGACGTCGTGGTTTCGAGCGTCGCATGCACGCGCTTCGCGCCGCCCGCTGCCGCCGTCACGGCGGCGGCCGTGACGATCGGCTTCGCCGGCGCCTGCGGCGCGTTGACCGGCACGCTGCGGCCGTGCGACACGTCGCGCAGGCGACCGCGCTCGGCCATCACCTTCGCGCCGTATGCGGTGTCGTCCGGGTTCGTCGAGCCGTTGTACAGGCGCAGGCCGTTCGCGAGCGAACCGCCACGTGCAATGCAGTCCTTCAGCACGAGCGCACCGACCTGGAGGTTCGCGAGCGGCTGCAGTGCGGTATCGGTGCCGCCGAAATACTCGAACTTGTCGGAATGAACCTTCGACATGACCTGCATCAGGCCCTTCGCGCCGACGCCGCTTTCTGCGTACGGGTTGAAGCCCGATTCGATCGCCATCACGGACAGCAGCAGCAGCGGATCGAGGCCGACGTCACGGCCGGTCTGGAACGCAGCCTTGACGAGCTGGCCGAGCGGCTCCTGCGCGACGCGGTAACGGCGCGACAGGTAGGTCGCGACCAGCGCCTGCTCGCGATTCGACGCGAGCGCACGGTCGTCACGCGCATCGGCCGCCACGCGCTGGGTCGGGATCAGCTTCGCCAGCGCGACGGGCGACGGGCCGTTGCGGGCCGGATCGGATGCATCGCCCTGCGCGTTGGCTTCCGGTGCGACGTCGAGGCCGACCGCAAGCGCGTCCGTTTCAGGGCTGTCTTCCTGCTGCGGCTGCGCGCCGGCGGGCGCGAAGTTCGGCAGCGGATGGCCGGTCAGCAGACGGGCCGGGCCGGCTTGCACGGCCGCGGATACGACCGGCATCAGCTTCGCGGCGAGCGTGCCGCGCACGGTTGGCAGCAGCCACAGTGCGAGTGCAACCGCGACCGCGAGACAGCCGACAACGCTGAATAGATGGTGACTGACACGCGTCCCGCGACGCAGCATGCTGCGCACGAATTGCGCATGCTGCTCACTAGGACGCCACGATAACCAAGCGTTCATTCAGATCATCTCCCATGAACATGACTCGTGCGGCTCGCTCAGCTCGATGGCGAGACAGGTAACGCGCCGCGGAATCACGACGCCGCACGCCTTGGTTGGGACGTGCAGACATCGGGGAAACGGTATAAGTACCGTTCGAGGCCACGGTGTAAGAGGGCCGGCACCTTCGCACACTGGGCGAGGCGGGCATACGCGGTGGCACCCACGCAAAAAACCAGCGTCTGGTGGCGCTGGCTGAGACTACGACTAAGGCCGTCGGATACGCCGTGCAGGTATCGGCGGACGGTGACGCGCTGCGTCAAAGATCGGTGATTGGCGGCTCGAAGCCTTTTACCCTGCAGCCAATGTGAGCGGATTCTAGCAGGGTTTTATAGATCGTCAACACTATAAAACCTTGAAATTATAACAAAAAGTAATTTACGGACACTCTTCAGATCGCGAGCCCCGTGCCGTAGGGGGTTTGCGCGCGGTCGACTTTTTTCTCCGCCGGGCGGGCATGCGGCGGCGCGGGTAAAATCGTCGGTCGATTCGGGGCCGCAGCCGGCCGCTGCGCCCGCCCATCGCTGCCCGCCACGCGGGTGGCCCGGACCATCTTCATGAAATACAAAGACTTACGCGATTTCATCCAGCGCCTCGAGGCGCTCGGCGAACTGCGGCGCGTCACGCAGCCCGTGTCGCCCGTGCTGGAAATGACCGAGCTGTGCGACCGCGTGCTGCGCGCCGGCGGCCCTGCGCTGCTGTTCAACGCACCGACCGGCTACGATTTCCCGGTGCTCGGCAACCTGTTCGGCACGCCGCGCCGCGTCGCGCTCGGGATGGGCGTCGACGCGGGCGACGACGCCGCGCTCGATTCGCTGCGCGATCTCGGGCGCCTGCTCTCCGCGCTGAAGGAACCCGATCCGCCGAAGAGCCTGAAGGATGCCGGCAAGCTGCTGTCGCTCGCGAAGGCCGTGTGGGACATGGCGCCGAAGTCGGTGTCGTCGCCGCCCTGCCAGGAGATCGTCTGGGAGGGCGCCGACGTCGACCTGAACAGGCTGCCGATCCAGACCTGCTGGCCCGGCGACGCGGGGCCGCTCGTCACGTGGGGCCTGACGGTCACGCGCGGGCCGAACAAGTCGCGGCAGAACCTCGGGATCTACCGGCAGCAGCTGATCGGCCGCAACAAGCTGATCATGCGCTGGCTCGCGCATCGCGGCGGCGCGCTCGACTTCCGCGAATTCGCGCTGCGCAACCCCGGCAAGCCGTATCCGGTCGCGGTCGTGCTCGGCGCCGATCCGGCCACGACGCTCGGCGCGGTGACGCCCGTGCCCGATTCGCTGTCCGAGTACCAGTTCGCCGGCCTGCTGCGCGGCAGCCGCACGGAGCTCGCGAAGTGCCTGACGCCCGGCGTCGACACGCTGCAGGTGCCCGCGCGCGCGGAGATCGTGCTCGAAGGCTTCATTTATCCGCAGGAAGGCACCCCCGCCCCTGCTCCGGCCGGCGCGCCGCCGCGCCCGGCCGGCAACGCGTCGGCCGCGTACGAACACGCGCTCGAAGGGCCGTACGGCGACCACACCGGCTATTACAACGAGCAGGAGTGGTTCCCCGTGTTCACCGTCGAGCGCATCACGATGCGCCGCGACGCGATCTACCACTCGACCTACACGGGCAAGCCGCCCGACGAGCCCGCGGTGCTCGGCGTCGCGCTCAACGAGGTGTTCGTGCCGCTGCTGCAGAAGCAGTTCACGGAGATCACCGACTTCTACCTGCCGCCCGAAGGCTGCAGCTACCGGATGGCCATCGTCCAGATGAAGAAGAGCTACGCGGGCCACGCGAAGCGCGTGATGTTCGGCGTGTGGAGCTTCCTGCGGCAGTTCATGTACACGAAGTTCATCGTGGTCGTCGACGAGGACGTGAACATCCGCGACTGGAAGGAGGTGATCTGGGCGATCACGACGCGCGTCGACCCCGTGCGCGACACCGTGATGGTCGACAGCACGCCGATCGATTATCTCGACTTCGCATCGCCAGTGGCCGGCCTCGGTTCGAAGATGGGGCTCGACGCGACCAACAAGTGGCCGGGCGAGACCAGCCGCGAATGGGGCCGCCCGATCGAGATGGATGCCGCCGTGAAGACGCGCGTCGATCGGCTCTGGCAGGAGATCGGACTCTGACGCCACGCGGCCGGCGCCCGCCGGCCCGTGGATTGCCATTGCAACAAGAACAACGAAGATGACCTTTCCGCCCACCTCCATGCTGTCCGACGGCTTCTTTCTGTCGCTGTCGCTCTGTCTCGACATCGGCCTCGTGAACGTCGCGATGCTGTCGCTGACGCTGTCACACGGCTTCCGGCCGGGCTTCTGGCTCGGCATCGGATCGTGCGTCGGCGATCTCGTCTATGCGGCGCTCGCGCTCGCCGGGATGGCCGTGCTGCTGCAGTTCGAGCCGGTGCGCTGGATCGTGTGGATCGGCGGCGGCGCGGTGCTGCTGTTCCTCACGTGGAAGATGGCGCGGGAAGCGCTGGCACCGGCCAAGGCGGCGGGCGACGATGCCGAGGAGACGCCGCAGCCGCGCGCGAGCGCGCGGCGCAGCTTCCTGCGCGGCATGCTGCTCGCGATGTCGTCGCCGAGCGCGATCCTGTGGTTCGCGGCGGTCGGCGGCGCACTGATCGCGAAAGCCGGCGCGACCACGCCGGCCACCGCGTCGGTGTTCCTGTCGGGCTTTTTCCTCGGCGGCCTCGCATGGACGCTCTTCATGTGCACGCTCGCGAGCCAGGGCCGCAAGCGCGCGGGCGCGGGGCTGATGCGCGCGTGCCACATCGCGTCGGCGCTGCTGTTCGCGTATTTCTCGTATAGCGTGATCGTCGGCGGCTACCGCGACCTGATCGTGAACGCGGTGTAATCGCAGCCGGCCTGCACGGGCCGCGCACCGAGGCCGGGCGGCAGCCCGAAAAGAAAAACGGCGCAGCGCCCCGCTCGGGACGCTGCGCCGTTTTGCCACGCGCGGTCAGGCCGCGCGGGACGAATCAGCGACGCCAGCCGTGATGGCCCCAGCCGCCGTAACCATGGCGCCAGTATGGGCGACCGTAGTAGCCACCATAGCCGCCGACGACCACGGCGGGCGGCGGTGCATAGTAGGCCGGCGCCGGTGCGTAATAGACGGGCGGAGGCGGCGGCGCGTAGTACACGGGCGGCGGCGGTGCATAGACGGGATACGCGGGTGCGACCGGGATACCGATGCCGACCCCGATCGACACGTGAGCCTGCGCAGCGCTTGCGGCACCCAGGCCCAGCGCGGCGGCGGCGATGAACGGAATGAGCTTTTTCACTTCGATTCTCCTGCTGGAGCGGTATTTTATGCGCCCCTGTCGGCAACGGCGGGCATGCACGTCGCATGGAAGCAATGTAGCGAAAACCCGTCCCTCACGTATCGGGCATTTGTTGCAAATTGCAATCGCACGCGGCCGGAACCGCCGTGCGGCGCGGCTCGCAGCACCTTCGGCGACCCTTGCGGGCCGCGCGGTTCCGTCCGACGAGTCGGGTCGCAACATCATGGCCGGTCAGTCTTACCGGATACGGCGCGTGCGGCGGGCACGCGATCGTAATGAACGATTACAAATTTGAGACAAGATGCCGACGTTTCAAGCCGGACGCGGGTGCGATATGTTTCGGGGTCGGATTCCACGATCGTGAATCGACCGTGGCGCCGGGCGCCGATACACGCATCGATAAATGCGTCGTTCGCGCCGCGTAGCGGCCGGCCACGCACGTGTCCGCACGGAAATTGCCCTTTCGCGGCCCCGCCGTCATTCCTGCGATACTGGCGGTTGCTTCGTTTTCGCTTACGTTCGCTGCCATGTCCGTCCCCGACACACCCCGCCTCGGCTTCATCGGCGCCGGCCGTCTCGCACGCTGTGTCGCGCAGCGCTTCGCACAGGCCGGCTTTCCGGTCGTCGCGATCGCGAGCCGCACGCCCGCGTCGGCCGCGGCCCTCGCCGCGCGCATCGACGGCTGCCAGGCGGTCGACACGCCGCAGCAGGTCGCCGACGCCGCCGACCTGATCTTCCTGACGGTGCCCGACGACCATCTCGCGTCCGCCGCCGCGGCGCTGCGCTTCGACGCATCGCGCGCCGCGCGGCAGGCCGTCGTTCACTGCAGCGGCGCGTCGGCCGTCACGCTGCTCGATCCGGCGAAGCAGCAGGGCACGGCCACCGGCGGCTTCCATCCGCTCTACCTGTTCGGCGGCACCGACGCCGACCTCGCCCGCATCGACGGCTGCTCGGTCACGATCGAAGCCGACGGCGCGCTGCATGCGACGCTGATGCGACTTGCCGCCGCACTCGGCTGCCATCCGCTGTCGATTCCGGCCGGCGGCCGGATGCTTTATCACGCGGCCGCGCACTACGCGGCGAGCTTCGCGCTGTGCGGGCTGGCGGAAGCGGTCGAGCTGTGGCGCGGCCTCGGTTTCGACGAGGAAGCCGCGTTGCGCGCGCTGCTGCCGATGCTGGCCGGTACGATCGAGACCGCACGCGACAAGGGGCTCGCGAACGCGCTCTCGGGCCCCGTGTCGCGCGGCGATACGGGCATCGTCGAACGCCAGTTGGCACTGCTTGAAACGCTCGGCGGCGATCACGCGACGCTGTACGCGTTGCTGACGCGCCGCGCGGTCGCGCTCGCGGCGCAGCGCGCGGCGCCGCCGGCGTCGCTGCCGGCACTCGCCGAAGCCGTCGAAACGTCGCTCGCGCGCACCGCCGCGCACCCCTCCCCGTCGCGAGACGAGGCGTGATAAGGTGTCGGCCGATGCGCCGCCATCCGGCGTTGGCGGCCGCACGCTACTGACCGTATAAAAAGGATGCCAACGATGTTCGGCGAGATCGCCCGTTTTCTGCTCAATACCATCTTCACGCTGTTCGGCGCCGCGCTGATCCTGCGCGTCTGGATGCAGGCCGTCCGCGTGCCGCCGTACAACCCCGTCACGCAGGCCGTGCTGCAGGCGACCAACTGGCTCGTGCTGCCGCTGCGCCGCGTCATCGCGGGCGTGCGCGGCATCGACTGGGCCAGCGTCGTCGCCGCCCTCCTCACCGCGCTCGTCTATGTCGTGCTGATGGTCGTGATGGCCGGCTTCGACCCGGCTGCGGTGATCGCGACGCTCGTCGTGGTCGCGCTGCTCACCGTCGTGAAGTGGGCGCTCAATCTCGTGATCTGGATGACGATCCTGATGGCGCTGCTGTCGTGGCTCAACCCGCGCTCGCCGGCCATGCCGATCCTCTACCAGCTCACCGCGCCGTTCCTGAACCCGCTGCGCCGCGTGATCCCGAATCTCGGCGGCATCGACCTGTCGCCGATCCTGCTGTTCGTGATCGTGCAGGTGCTGCTGATGATCGTCACGCGCGCCGCCGTGTCGCTGACGATGTTCGGCATCTGACGCCGTCGCACCCTACACCGCCGGCCCCCGCGCCGGCGGTGCGCCGAGCGTGTCGATCACGCCGAATTGCGCCGGTATCATCGCGTAGCACACGCGCACCTTTTCCTGCGACAGCCTCGCAAGCAAGCGCTGCGCCTCGTCCTCGGTGACGATGAATTCGACCTCGATCGCGAGCGACCCCTGCAGTTCGAAGAAGCGGTCCTCGTGCAGCACGCGATGCTGGCCGAAGCCGGCCATCGCGCGAAACGCGGAACCGCCCGCGACGCCCATCCGGTTCGCCTCCTCCAGCAGCCATTCCCACAGCGGCTTCCAGTGCAGCCGGTGCTGCTCGTGCACGTAGAAGCGCAAGAAGATCCTGTCCATCGCTCCCTCCGATGGCGGCACGCTCAGGCCGCCGCGAGCCATGCGCGCGCGGTCCACATGCCGAGCGCCGTCAGCGCGAACGATCCAGTCAAGTGTAGGGCAGCCACCGCAAACGCCCATCCGAATTCGCCCTGCAACGCATGCGTCATCACTTCGACCGAATAGGTCGAGAACGTCGTGAGGCCGCCGAGAAAGCCCGTGATCACGAACAGCCGCCACTCGGGCGGCAACCCGACGCGGGTCGTGAACACGACGGCGGCGATGCCGATCACGTAGCCACCGATCAGGTTCGCGGCGAGCGTGCCCAGCGGCACGGCGGGAAAGAATTCGTTGAGCGCGAGGCTCAGGAACCAGCGCAGCAATGCGCCGAGCCCGGCGCCGACGAAGATCGCGACGATCGAATAGAACAAGGGCGCTCCCGTTCGATGAAGCGGCTGGATTCAGCCGCCGGCCCCGGTCGCCCGGGATGATGTCCGGGCCGCACGCGGGCGGCACCGGCTGAACTGTATGCGGATTCGCGTCGCGCCTGCAACGGCCGCCGCCGCCGGGATGCCCGCCCGTTCACACACGGTCACGCGCGTTGCCAGGCGGCGTCGAGCGCGCCCAGCGTCGCCAGCGCGCCGCCCTTCAGGCCGATCACATCCGCCCGGCGCGCATGCGCTTCGCGCGCGTTGATGCGGATCACGTCGGCGCCGAGCCGTTCGCTCAGCAGGCGCACGGTCGGGATCGCGGTGCCTGCGCCGATCTCGACCACGGCGACACGCCCGGCCCGCGCGATCCAGTCTTCCAGCGCGCGTTCCTGCGCGTCGTAGCGCGCACCGAGCCAGCCGGTGTCGCCGAACATCAGGATGTTCGGCCGCGCGAGGCCGCCGCAGCGCGGGCAGCGCGGCATTTCGCCGACGAGGCGGCAGGTGATTTCGTCGACGTCCGGCACGAACGGCGCCGCATCCCACGTGTCGTCCGAGCAGGGGCGCAGGCACTGCATGGCGTGGATCGAACCGTGGATCTCGACGATCCGCGCCGGATCGAAGCCGGCTTTCTGGAACTGGCCGTCGACGTTGCTCGTCAGGACGAAGCCGCCGTTCGGCATCGCGTCGATCCAGCGGCGCAGGATCGCGAAGCCCGCATGCGGCACCGTCGCACGGTAGAGCGCGAGGCGGTGCCCGTAGAAGCCCCATGCGAGCGGCGCACGCGCACGGAACGCGTGCGGCGATGCGATCTCGTGGAATTCGAAGCGCTCGTGGCGCAGCGCCGGATACGCGCGCCAGAACCCGTCCGTGCCGCGAAAATCGGGCAACCCGGAATCGACGCCGATACCGGCGCCGGCCGTCACGAGCAATGCGTCGGCGCGCGTGAGCGCGGCAACGGCGGAAGCGACGAGATCGGCGGGCAGTTGCGCGGCGGCAGTCGCGGCAGTGAAATCGGCGGAATCGGAGAGCGGCATGACGGGGCGTCGGTGGCGTCGGACGGTGCGCGGGTGGCGTCGCGATCATACGCCGGTTCGCGCGCGGCGCGGCATGCATGACATGCACGATGCAACGGCATGACGCGACGCTCGCCCGGCCGCGGGCGGTGCGGGCAAGCGATCCGCGGAGCCGCCTGCATCGCCATGGCCGGGCGCCTCCCCGCCTGTTCAGCGATCCGGACCGTCCTGCACGACCGGTATGTCGTCGACCGAGAAGTAGACGGCCTTGCCGAGCTGCCGCGCGAGGGCGACATCCGCGTCGGCGCCGCGCGACGCGCCGTCGATCCGGCATACCGCATCGCAGCGGCGCAGCAGCCGGTGCGCGGCCGGATACAGGAACGCCTCGCTGACTGCATCGCCGACCTGTCGCGACCCGGCCGCGACGGCGAGCGGCAGCGACACCCACTCGCCGATCATCGGCACATGCCCGCGGCGATACACGGCGAGCGCCGCCTCCTCCAGCCGGTGCAGGTTCGCGGCGATGCGCGCGGGGTCGCCGTCCGTGCCGCTGCGGTAAGGGCCGGCGACCAGCACGAGCAGCGGCGTCATGCCGTGCGCGCGCCGGCGGTTTCCCGCAGCGCGACGTACTGGAGCAGCATGATCGTCTTCGCATCGACGATCTCACCGCGCTCGACCGCATCCAGCGCCGCCTGCAGCGGCATCTCGACGACCTCGAGATCCTCGCCCTCCTCCGCGACGCCGCCGCCGTCGCCGGTGCGCAGCGACGCATCGTATTCACCGACGAAGAAATGCAGCTTCTCCGTCACCGAGCCCGGGCTCATGAACGCCTCGAACACCTTGCGCACGCCGCGCACGCGGTAACCGGTCTCCTCCTCGGCCTCCGCGCGGATGCGCGCTTCGGGCGTCGCATCGTCGAGCAGGCCGGCGGCGGCCTCGAGCAGCATGCCGTCGTGTCCGCCGACGAACGCCGGCATCCGGAACTGCCGCGTCAGCAGCACGTCGCCGGTATCGGCATTGCGCAGCAGGATGGTCGCGCCATTGCCGCGGTCGTAGGTCTCGCGGCTCAGGCGCTGCCACGTTCCGTCGCGGCGCAGGAAATCGAACGTCACCTTCTTCAGCACATACCAGTCATCGGACAGCACCGTCGTATCGACGATGCGGACACGGTCCCGCGTTGCAGCCATCGCAGCCTCCGGTTCGACAAAAGACGGCGCCCATGGTAACGTGCAGATTCGTGCAATTTCAAGAAAATTCGTGCAAACCCGATGCTGACGACACAACGCAAGAAAGCGATCCTCGACGCACTCGCGCGCGACGGCCAGGTGCTGGCGGTCGAGCTGAGCGCGCAATTCGGCGTATCCGAAGACACCGTCCGCCGCGACCTGCGCGAGCTCGCGGCCGAGGGCCTGCTGCAGCGCGTGCATGGCGGTGCGCTGCCGGCGTCGCCGGCCGTTGCGCCGTTCGCGCAGCGCGAAACGATCGAGACGGCGGAAAAGCGGCGCATCGCGCGCCGCGCCGCGGAGATGATCGCGCCCGGGCAGGTGGCGATCGTCGATGGCGGCACCACCTCGGCGCTGCTCGTCAGCCAATTGCCGGCCGACCTGCGCGCGACGATCGTCACGCACAGCCCGAGTGTCGCGGTGGCGCTCGCCGCGCATCCGTCGATCGAGGTGATCCTGATCGGCGGGCGGCTCTACAAGCATTCGATCGTCGCCGTCGGCGCGGCGGCCATGGAAGGCATTGCGCGCATCCACGCGGATCTTTACTTCATGGGCGTGACGGGCGTGCACCCGGTTGCGGGGCTCAGCACCGGCGATTTCGAGGAAGCGGCGATCAAGCGCGCACTGGCCGAACGCGCGGCCGAGACCGTCGTGCTCGCGTCGCAGTCGAAGCTGCGCGCGGCGTCGCAGTTCGTGATCGGCGAGCTCACGCTGGCGCACACCGTGGTGGTCGAAAAGGAAACCGACGCCGCGTTGACGAAGCCGATCGAAGCGGCGGGCGTGACGGTCGTGCGCGCGTAGCGTCGGTTGTGGCCGTGCCGGATGGGCCGGATATGTCCGTCGTATCACCAGCGTGCTTTCATCGCGCCAACCCCTCGCCGATGTCAGCGTGCTGACAGCGTCCGCTTGCTAACATGGGCGCCCGCCCAATCGCCATGCACCGCACGCCCGATGCCACCGCCCTCCGCCACCTCTTCATCGGCGCCGCCCGCAGGCAATGCGCCGCCGCCCGGCGTCCTCGCACTGTTCATTGCGTTCTCGCAGATCGGCCTGACCAGCTTCGGCGGCGGGCTCAGCGGCCGGATGATGCGCGACTTCGTGTACGAACGCCGCTGGCTCGACGAGGAGGCGTTCCTCAACGGCCTCGCGCTGTCGCAGGCGCTGCCGGGCGTCAACGTGAAGAACCTCGCGATCTGGATCGGCTACCGGCTCGCCGGATGGCGCGGCGCCGTGGCCGGCTTCACCGGCATCATCGCGCCGCCGGCCGTGCTGATCGTATTGTTCGGCATCGCGTTCTCGACCCTCACGCGCTTCCCGCTCACGCACGTCGCGCTCGCCGGCGCGGCGGCCGCGGCGATCGGGCTGTCGATCTCGATGGCGATCACCGCCGTGCGTCGGTTGCCGCGCCGCGCGCTGCCGTTCGCGGTGACGGCGCTCACCTTCGTGTCGGTTGCGGTGCTGCACTGGCCGCTGGTGTGGACCGTGCTGGTCGGCGGCACGCTGAGCGTCGCGCTCGAATACCGCCGCGCGGCCGCCACACCGGCCGGGCGCGACACACGATGACCGCATCGCAACGCTACGCTGCGCTGTTCGGCGTGTTCGCGCCGCTGTCGATCGCGACGATCGGCGGCGGGCAGGCGATCATCGCCGACATCCAGCGGCAGGTGGTCGACGTGCATCACTGGATGACCGCCACGCAATTCGTGAACGATTTCGCGATCGCGCGAATGGCGCCGGGCCCCGGCTCGCTGCTGGCGACGCTGATCGGCTGGCAGGTGGCCGGTTTCTGGGGCGCGGTGATCGCGACGCTCGCGCTGTTCGGCCCGACGGCGTTCCTGATCTACGGCGTCGCGCATCTGTGGCGGCGGCACCAGGGCGCGCGCTGGCAGATCGCGCTCGAGGCCGGCCTGCGCCCGGTCGCGGCCGGCATGATCCTCGCGTCGGTGTGGGTGCTGCTGCAGGCGCTCGACGGCGGCTGGGCCGCGCGCGCGATCGCGGTCGCGTCGACGCTGTGCGTGATGTATACGCGCGTCCATGCGCTGTTGTTGATCGCCATCGGCGCGCTGCTGCTCGTCGGCGTGCACGCGATCGGCGGCGCGTAGCGCACGCCGCCTTGCACCGCGGAACCGCTCGGGCGCGTGAACGCAGAGGCCTGTTCACGCCAATGGCGGGCCTGCGCCGGTCCTACCCGCCGCGAAACACCGGCGCGCGCCGCTCCGCAAACGCGCGCAGCCCTTCGTCGAAGTCCTCGCCTTCGCACGCGTGCCGGCGCAACTCGGCGATCCGTTCGAACGCGTCGGCCGGCAACGGCCGCGCGTCCTGCAGCACGCGCAACTGCTCCTTCACCGCGTGCACCGCGAGCGGCGCCTTCGCGGCGATCGTGCGCGCGACGTCGAGCGCCGCCTCGTCGACACCGCCTGCTTCCGCCAGCCGGTTCACGAGCCCGTGATGCGCGGCGCGTTCCGCATCGAGCGGCTGCGCGCAGAAGAACATCTCCTTCAGCACGTGGATCGGCAGGTTGTCGTGGAAGCGCAGCAGGCCGCTCGTCGAATACGGCAGGCCGATGTTCGCGGGCGTCATCGCAAAACGCGCATCGCGCGCCGCGACCACCAGGTCGCAGCTCATCACGAGATCGACCGCCCCGCCCCACGCCGACCCCGACACCGCCGCGATCACCGCGCCCGGATAAGTCCGCACGCGCCGCAGCGCCCGTTCGAGCGGCTTGCCGTACGCGAGCGGATCGCGATCGTCGGCCAGCTCGCGCAGATCGTGCCCCGCGCTCCACACGTCGCCGCTGCCGTCGTTCGACAGGATCACGACGGGCGGAGGACGGTGTTCGGCCAGCGCATCGAGGCGCGCGACGAGCGCATCGAGCAACGGCGCGTCGAGCGCATGCCGGCGCGCCGGATTCGCGAACCGCACGCGCGCGATCCGTTCGCCGACCATGTCGACCGTCACGCGCGACGCGCCATCGTGTTTCGTCGTGTCGCTCATTGCACGGCCTCCGCCACCGCTTCCGCCTGGAAGATCGCGCGCCCGGCCAGCAGCGTGTCGATCGCGTCGTCGTCGAAGCCCGCTTCGCGCAGCACGTCGACCGTATGCTCGCCGAGCAGCGGCGGCGCATGGCGCGTGCGCGGCGCCGGCACCGCGTCCCCCATCCCGCCGAGCGGCGTGACGACCTGGCGCAGCGTGCCGAGCGTCGGATGCGCGACCGGTTCGACCAGCCCGCAATGCGCGAGCTGCGGATCGTCGAACACTTCGTCGAGCGTGTTGATCGGCCCCGCCGGCAGCCCGGCGTCGACGAAGCGTTGGGTCCATTCGCGCTTGCCGCGCGTGCGCAACCGGCCTTCAAGCAGCGCTTTCAGTTCGTCACGGTGCGCGACACGCGCATCGTTGGTCGCGAAGCGCGGATCGTCCGGCAGTTCGGGCAGATCCAGCAACTGGCACAGCCGCAGCCACATGTCGGTCGTGATCGGCGCAAGGTTGAGCGGCCCGTCGGCCGTCTCGAACACGCCGTACGGCGCGATCACCGCATGCGCATTGCCGGTGCGGCGCGGCACGTCGCCGAGGCTCAGGTAGCGTTGCCCGTGCACGCTCAGCAGCGACACGAGGCTTTCGAGCAGCGACGTGCCGACATGCTGCCCGCGCCCCGTGCGCTCGCGCTCGAACAGCGCCGCCATCACGCCGGTCGCGACCCACATCCCCGAGCTGAGATCGCCGATCGCGGTGCCCGTGCGGGTCGGCTCGCCGTCGGGAAAACCGGTGAGGCTCATCAGCCCCGCGTAGCCCTGCGCGATCTGGTCGAAGCCCGGCCAGTCGCGCAACGGGCCGCGCGGGCCGAACGCGGTGACGCTGCCCATCACGAGCCGCGGATCGCGCGCGCTCAGCGCGGCGTAACCGAGCCCCATCGCGTCCATCGTGCCGGCCTTGAAATTCTCGATCACGACGTCGGCCTGCGTGATCAGCCGGCGCACGACGTCGAGGCCGGCCGGCTGCCGGAAATCCACGCAGATGCCGCGCTTGTTGCGGTTGCAGGACAGGTAGTACGTGCTCACGCCGCGATCGAACGGCCCCCACGCGCGGCTCATGTCGCCGTGCGGCCCCGACTCGACCTTGATCACGTCGGCGCCGAGATCGGCGAGCACCATCGAGCAGAACGGCCCCGACAGCGCGCGGCTCAGATCGACGACCCTGATTCCTTGTAATGCCTGCATTCCGGACTCCTGATATTGATGACTGGGTGTAGCTTGTTTCCGAACGATCGCGGCGCACCGCTCATTCGGGCAGCGTCTGATGGCGCGTTTCGACCGCGAACGGCAGGATCAGGATGCCGAGCCCGAACGCGGCCGCGGTCCATGCGACCGGCACGCCGAGCGATCCGTAACCGTGAATCGCGGCGCCGAGCAGGAAGTTCACGCCTGCGCCGATGAAGCGGCCGACCGACGCGTTGAACGCGAACGCGGTGGCACGCACGCGTGTCGGGTACTGCTCGGGCAGCCACAACGAGAAGATCGCGAAATTGCCGCCGAAGAAACCGAGGAACGCGAGCGACACCATGAATGCCGCGAGCCCGTTCGGCTGGTAGAACGCCCAGCCGAACGCGAACACGATCGAACCGGCCATGCCCGTGAAATACACACCGAGCGCCGTGCGCCGGCCAAGCCGTTCGGAGAGCCACGGCGCAACCAGGCAGCCGGCGATCGTCGCGCACGACAGGATCGCCGCGCCGATCGACGCGAGCCGCAGCGCGCCGATGTGATCGATGCCCGCACGCGCCGCCAGCGTCGTGACCGCGCTCGCCTCGTACACGGAGCCGGCCCACAGCCCGACGATCGCGACGCCGACCAGGCTCGCGCTCGTCAGCGTGCGGCGCAGGAAGGCCGGCGCGAAGATCTCGCGCAGCGGATGCGCGCGCCGCGCGTCGGCCACGTCGCCGTCGCGCGCGTCGTGCCGGCGCCACTGGCCGGGCTCCTTCACGCGCATCACGGTGAACACCGCGAGCAGCGCGGGCGCGAGCCCGCACAGGAACATCGCGCGCCACCCGTAGGTCGCGCCGATCGTGTAGTTCAGGCACGCCGCGATGAAGAAGCCGAAGTAGTAACCCGTCTGCAGGTAGCCGGCGCCCATCTTGCGGCGATCCTCCGGCCAGCTCTCGGCCACGTAGGTGCCCGCGAGCGCCCATTCGCCGCCGACGCCGATCCCGGCGATCAAACGGCACGCGGCCAGTGCCCACACGTCGTGCACGAACGCGGCCGCGCCGGTGAACACCGAGTAGATCAGGATGCTCGCGGCGAGCGTGCGCACGCGGCCGAAGCGGTCGGCGAGCGGCCCCCAGATGAACGACAGCCCCCAGCCGATCAGGAACAGCGCGAACAGGATCGAGCCGTACATCCCGAGATTCGCGGGCGTCGCCGCGATGCCGGATGCCGGCAGCAGCTCGGTCAGCGCGGGAATCAGCACGAGCGCGTAGATCACCGAATCCACGCCGTCGAGCACCCAGCCCGCATACACGGCCCAGAAGCCCTTGACCTGCTCGCGCGTGAGCGGCGTGCGCCGCGGCTTCGCGCCGGCCGCCGGCGCGTCGATCGCCTTGAACATCTTCGTCTCCTTGCCGGCGGGGCCGGCACTTTTGCCGCGTCCGGTCCGGGATGGCCGGCAGGCTGGCTCTTGTGTGAGACGAGTATAGAAACCCCATCGATCGGGGAAAAATATGATATTCATCTTGCTCGATCGGATTGGCTTATGGCTTGAATCGGGAGGCGGCGGCGATGGACTTGAGGCAGTTGCGCTATTTCGTGAAGGTCGTCGAATGCGGCAACGTCACGCATGCGAGCGAGGCGCTGCATGTCGCGCAGCCGGCGGTGAGCCAGCAGATGCGCAATCTCGAACAGGATCTCGGGATGCAGCTGCTCGAACGCAGCGTGCGCGGCGTCGCGCCGACCGCCGCCGGCCGCACGCTGTACCAGCATGCGCTCGAACTGCTGCGCCAGGCCGACGGCACGCGCGAGCTGCTGCGCCGCGACGCCGACACGCCGCAGGGCCGCGTGACGGTCGGGATGCCGTCGAGCACCGCGCGCGTGCTGGCCATTCCGCTCGCCCGCGCGGTGCGCGACCGCTACCCGGGCATCATGCTGGAACTGATCGAGGCGCCGAGCGCCGATCTCGACACGCTGCTCGAACGCGCGCGGCTCGATCTCGCGATCGTCGTCGACGCGGTCGAGACGCGCGGCATCGCGATCCACCGGCTGCTGACGGAAACGCTGTACCTGATCACGTGGCCCGAATTCCCGGTGCCGGACGATCCCGTGCCGCTCGACGCGATCGCGCGGATGCCGCTCGTCCTGCCGAGCGCGCCGAACACGATCCGCAACCGTGTCGAATGGGCGATGCGCGAGGCCGGGCTGTCGTACGAGATCGGCTTCGAGGCAAGCTCGACCGGGCTGCTGTTCGCGGCCGTGATGGCGCAGCTCGGCGTGACGATCCTGCCGTGGACGGCCGCGCACGTCGAGATCGAGGAACGCAAGCTCAAGCTGTCGACGGTCGCGCACCGGCTGTTCGCGCGCGACCTGTCGCTGTGCTGGCACGATACGGCGCTCGTCAGCAACGCGGTGCAGAAGGTGAAAGCCGAGATCGTCCGGCTGTTCGACACGCTCGGGCAGCGGCCGGAGTGGGCGGCCGGGCAGGCGTGACGGGCAGGCGGCATGCGTTGCCCTGCCGCGCCGTGTGGACTAAGCTCCTTTCATCCTGGGTACCGCTGACACCTCCACTCCTCCTCGCCGCTCGGTATAAGCGTCGGGGGAAGGAGGCCGTTCGTGTCCCCGCTCCAGTCTGCCTGGCTTCTGCTGGGCGTCAGTGTCCTCGCCGAAGTGCTCGGCTCCGTCGGCCTCAAATACTCGGCCGGCTTTTCCCGCCCGCTCCCGTCCGCGCTCACCGTCGTCTGTTATGCCTGCGCCGTCTGGCTGATGGCGCTCGCGACGAAGCGGCTCGAAATGGGGCTCGCGTACGCGAGCTGGGCCGCCGCCAGCACCGCGGCCACGGCCGTGATCGGCATCGTCTGCTTCGACGAAGCGGTGTCGTCGCTGAAGCTCGCCGGCATCGCGCTGACCGTTTGTGCGCTCGTCGCGCTCAACCTCGGCGAGGCGGCGACGCACTGACCGGTGGCCTGCCGGTCGTCGATGCCTGGGCGCCAGGGGGCATTGACACCGCCCCAGCGCGCCCCTTAACGTTTCGTTCATCGTAACCATCACCGGTTCAGCTTAAGAGGTTGTCGGCCCGCTCGTGCTCGACACCTCCGCCTTCATCGAAGGCCTGCTGCTTGGCGCCGGCCTGTTCACGTCGGTCGGCCCCAAGGACGCCTTCGTCATCAAGCGCTCGATCTCGAGCCCCCACCTCCTCTCCATCGCCCTCGTCTGCGCAGGCAGCGACGCGCTGCTGATCGTGCTCGGCGCGCAGGGGTTGTCGGCACTGCTGTCGCGGCATCCCGGTGTGGTATCGGCCGCGCTGTGGGCCGGTATCGCCTATCTCGCCGGTTATGGCCTGCTCGCGCTGCGCTCGGCGATCCGGCGGCGGCAGCCGGAGCACGTCGACGACTCACACGCGCGCCACGCCCCCGCGCTGTCGCGCACGCTGCTCGCGACGGCCGCGGTGTCGCTGCTCAATCCGTATGCGTGGATCGATACCGTGCTGCTGCTCGGCACCGTGATCGTGAGTCACGCGCCCGCCGAACGCGCGCCGTTCGCGTTCGGCGCGATGGCGGCTTCGCTCGCGTGGTTCCTGATGCTCGCCTATGGCGCACGCGCGTGTCGTGCGTGGTTTGCCCGTACGCTGGCGTGGCGCGTGCTCGATTTGTTCGTCGCGACGATGATGCTCGGCTTCGCGGTGCGTTTCGCGATCGATGCGCTTTAGCGCTTCGGGTGTCAACGGCCCGATACCGCGCGAAACGCGCGATGCGCGCCGGCATGCAGCTCGAAACCGATGCCCGGCGCCTGCGGCGTGCGCGCAAAACCTGCGTCGACGGTTTCGCCATCGGCGAGCCCGCTGAACGGATCGAACGCGAACGGATTGACTTCCGCACCGCCGAGCCCGAGCGCTGCGACGACATGCAGCGAGAACAGGTGGCCGCCATGCGGCCAGAACGCGTCGCGCCGCCAGCCGCGCGATGCGAAGTGCTCGACGATCTGCAGGTATCCCGGCAGCCCGTAGCAATGCACGGGATCGAACACGAGCACGTCGCGGTCGGGACGCAGGCCGCCGTAGCGGTCGAGCAGCTTCGCTTCCGCGAGCGAGAACAGCGCTTCGCCGGCCGCGATCGGCGGGGCGTAGCGCGCGGCGACGCCTGCCTGGAGCGGCAGGTCGAGCGGATCGCAGATGTCCTCGAACCACCAGAGGCCGAACGGCTCGAGCATCGCGGCGGCAATATCGACGGTCGTCGCGTCGTACGTGTTCATCGCGTCGACCGCGAGATGCGAACTGTCCGCCAACTGCGTGGCGGCCGCTTCGATGCGCCTGCTGTCCTGAGCGACGTCCGCGCCACCGATCTTGATCTTCGCGTGCGTGTAGCCGAGATCGGCAATGCGGCGCATCTCGTCCGACAGGCGCGCGAGATCGTCGTGCGGATAACGATAGCCGCCGCCCGCGTACACACGCACGCGCGGTGCCGCCGTGCGTCCAAGCCGGTCGGCCAGAAAGCGATTGAGCGGCAGGTCGGCGATTTTCGCGGCGGCGTCCCAGATCGCCATGTCGAGCGCGCCGATCGCCACGCAGCGTTCGCCGTGTCCGCCAGGCTTTTCGCCGGCCATCATCGCGCGCCACGCGCGGAACGGGTCGAGGTTCGTGCCGGCTTCGTCGGCGAGCGCGTCGGCGGCGGCCAGCAGGCGCGGCGCGAACCGTTCGCGGATCAGGCCGCCCTGTGCGAAGCGGCCGACCGATGCGTAGCCGTAGCCCGTCACGGGGCGGCCGTCACGCGCGACGTCGGTGGTGAGCGCGACGACACTCGTCGTCAGGCCGCCGGATGGAATGGCCGGGTCGGCATAGCGGGAGACGGGAATCGTGCGTTCGCGGATGTCGGTGATACGCATGGTCGGGATTCCGGGGGTGGCGACCGGTGCAAGCGAACGAGGTACGCGATGCGACCGGAACGGTGGGCGAATCGCTGCATCATAGGGGTTTGGGCGATGACGCGCAGGCCGGCGCGGCGATCGCCTTTTCGAATCGGCCGGCGCACCGGCTGGACGGAATGCGCCGGTGTGGCCGGCTTGAACGAGCACGCGGTCGACCGCGTCGCCGGGGCTGGCGCTTTGACCGCGCCCCTCGATACGAATGCCCCGGCCCACCGCGCACACCGCATCGGCTACGCTGTCACGCGAAAACGTGCAGTCGCCCGGAGGGCGCGAACCTCGAAGGTATCCGGACGACGACGGTACGCGTGGTCGAATCTACCGGCCCGCTCAGGCAAAGACGAAGTACTTGCGCACCGTCTCCACCACTTCCCAGGCCCCCTTCATGCCGGGTTCGATCACGAACACGTCGCCAGCTTTCAGGTGCACCGACTCCTCGCCTTCCGGTGTTATGATGCAGTAGCCATCGAGGAAGTGGCAGTACTCCCATTTTTCGTAGTTCACCTCGAACTTGCCCGGCGTGCAGATCCAGGTACCCATGATCTTGCTGCCGTCCTTGGAGAGGTACGCGTTGAGATTCACGGTGTGCGGATCGCCGCCGATACGCTTCCACTTGGTCGCGTCAAGGACCGGCGTCGGGCAGGTTTCGCGCAAAACGGTGATGAAATCGGACATGTCAGCTCCAGACTAACGTTCGTGTAAGAGGCTTGTCACGTTAGTGCGAAAGCGTGGTCGGGACTTGCATGCTTCCGACACCGACTCGTCTATTTTCGACACCGGCCCGCGGGCACGCGCACGGCCGGCGCGTTTCGTTCGCCGTTGGCGCTGCGGTGCTGCCTGACGATGCGGTCGGGCTTTGCAGTAACCGGTGCGCGGACAAGGCTCTCCTGGCAGGCCCCGTAGCGTCGGTCAGGCGACAGGCTTGGGGAAGTAAGTTTCCTCCGCCGCCGGAATGCTGCCGTCCCGGTAACGCTTGTCTTCCCACAGCAGCCGCCAGCGCACCGCATGTTCGTCGTTCGTACCTTCCAACAGGTACTTGTGGGCAACACTGCCTTTGAGGAAGTAGCTCGGACAGCCCACCTTGCCGGACGGAAACCACGGCTCCCAGATCCCCTCGACAGGAATCTCCTGGTCGCTGCAAACCTCGCCGCTTGCGGATTCGTTCTTCGGCGGACAGGGAGGAAGCGATGCAGGATAGGTGCGACCGGGTGGCCAATATCGCCAAGCAGGAAGCGGCGCATTTTCGAACATGGATTCATAGGTCCAGTGCTCAAATACGCGGGTCCCGCCATCCGCACGTGTTCCGTATGCGAGCATCCCGGTATAACCGAATCCGACCGTGCACTTGAGCGCGTAGCAAATCAATCTCTCGATCCATACCCCCTCCACGAACCCGGTGGCATACACCGGGTCCGAAAAGCTGGTGTCCTTCAGCCCCAGTGAATGAAAAAACGGATCGTATTTACGACCGATTTCAAGCGCACTCCGTCCAAACAACAGGTCGCCGCCTTGCTGGCTTCCTCTAACCAACGCGTCGTATGCGGCTCGTTTGTCGAGACCTCGGCGCAATGCATCGATGCCCAGATCCATGCGCACCAGTGCCCCCGAGAAATCATGCGTGTAGGCTTCCTCAAGCTCGACCTGATTTGGGCTCGGTGTGTCCAGTTGTTTTGCGTACGCGCCGAGAAAGTCCCGATAAAGTCCAACGGCGTATTCCAGGAACGTGACACTCGTCCATTTCTTGAGCAGATGAAACGCCCTTGCTCGCGCATCCTGTTCCTGCTCGGGGGTCATGGTCAAAATATTCAACATCATTGAACCTGTTCGTCCGTCGATTGTTTGCCGCCATCGGCTATGCGGCACATCCATCGGGCCGTTGAAATTCGGCTCCGATGCTACAGCGCGCCGAAGGGATATGCCTTCAGCCTGGACGGTAGATCCCGTGGATAGCGCGGGCTCACCCCGCCACTGCGCGCGACGCCGCCGGTCCGGCATCGAGCCCTGTCAGTTGTCCTGCGCCAAATCACCCGCTTGCCATCCCGACCCGAACCCCTGTAGAATTGCGCGTTCTGCGGGCGTCGTATAATGGCCATTACCTCAGCTTCCCAAGCTGATGACGTGGGTTCGATTCCCATCGCCCGCTCCACTTTCCGGCTGCATCGCAGCCTGCGCAAAAGCCGCCTCGTCGAAGGCGGCTTTTTTGTACCATGTGCCGGTTCACCCGGCGCACTGCTGCGCGCAACGGGCCCTCGCCCGCAACCGAGCCTTTCTCTGTACCGATGATGCACGACGATCCGAACGAAGCCGGCCTGCCGCCGCACGACGACGCCATTCCCGACGAAGCCGCCGAAGGCGCCGACGCCGTCAATCCGCTGCACCACCGCCGCATCCGCAGCTTCGTGACGCGCGCCGGCCGCGTGTCGACCGGCCAGCGCCGCGCGCTCGACGAACTCGGCCCGCGCTTCGTGGTGCCGTATGCGCCGGAGCTGCCCGACTGGAATGCGGTGTTCGGCCGCAGCGCGCCGCGCATCCTCGAGATCGGCTTCGGGATGGGCGCATCGACCGCGGAAATCGCCGCGAACCGCCCCGGCGACGACTTCCTCGGCGTCGAAGTGCACGAGCCGGGCGTCGGCGCGCTGCTGAAGCTGATCGGCGAGCAGGATCTGCCGAACATCCGCATCATCCAGCACGACGCGGTCGAGGTGCTCGAGCACATGCTTGCGCCGGAAAGTCTCGACGGCGTGCACATCTTCTTCCCTGACCCGTGGCACAAGGCGCGCCATCACAAGCGCCGGCTGATCCAGCCGCCGCTCGTCGCGCATCTCGCGTCGCGCCTGAAGCCCGGCGCGTACATTCATTGCGCGACCGACTGGCAGAACTACGCCGAACAGATGCTGGAAGTGCTCGGCGCGGAACCGACGCTCGAAAACACCGCCGCCGACTACGCGCCGCGCCCCGATTACCGCCCGGTCACGAAGTTCGAACGGCGCGGGCTGCGCCTCGGCCACGGCGTGTGGGACCTGGTATTCCGCAAGCGCGCAGGCTGAGCCCTCCCGCTGCGGCGGCGCATGCCGCCCGGATCCGGATAAAAAAAGCCCGATCGGTTATCTGCCGATCGGGCTTTTCTCATTGGAGGCGCGCCCGCCTCCGTGTCCGCGTCACGCCCAGTTCAGCCAGCCGCTGTACCCGACCAGCAGCACGAACAGCCCGAACGCGATCCGGTACCACGCGAACACCGTGAAATCGTGCGTCGCGACGTAGCGCAGCAGCCAGCGCACGCACACGAACGCGCTGACGAACGCGGCGACGAGGCCAAGCGCGAACAGGCCGAGCGAATCGACGGTGAACGCCTGCCAGTCCTTGACGGTTTCATAGAGCGTCGCGCCGAAGATGATCGGAATCGCGAGGAAAAACGAGAATTCGGTGGCGACGCGCCGGTCGAGACCGAACAGCATCCCGCCGATGATCGTCGAGCCCGAGCGCGACATGCCGGGAATCAGCGCGAAGCACTGCGCGATGCCGACCTTGAGCGCATCGAGCGGGGTCAGCGCGTCGACCGACACCACGCGCGGCGGCTCGCTGCGTTCACGCTGCCGCGCCTCGGCCCACAGGATGATCGCCCCGCCCACGACGAGCGCGAACGCGACGGGTACCGGCGAGAACAGCACGGCCTTGATCTTCTTCTCGAGCAGGAGGCCGAGTGCGATCGCGGGAATCGTCGCGATCACGACGTTCAGCGTGAAGCGCCGCGCATCGGGCCGGCTGGGCAGCCCGGATACGATGGACACGATCCGTTGCCGGTATTCCCAGCAGACCGCGAGAATCGCCCCGAACTGGATCACGACGTCGAAGGTCTTCGCGTGCGAATCGTTGAAATTCAGGAAGCTGCCCGCGACGATCAGGTGACCGGTGCTCGACACCGGCAGGAATTCCGTCAGCCCCTCGACGACGCCGAGGATCAAAGCCTTGCAGATCAGGATCCAGTCCATCCGTGGCCCAACTCCGAAATGGTCGAATGAATGGGCCACTCTTCCGCGCGCGGCCCCCCTCCGGCCGGGCGCGGTTCGTCGTCACTTTTCGACGATCGCCACGCGTATGCCGTTTGTAAGAATCGTAATTGTACCGGGTTCGTAGTTCACCCCGGCAAATTGCAGCTGTTCGGGCTTGAACGTGTAGATCGGATAGTTGGTCAGCAACTGCGTCGCGAGCAGGCCCGCGGCCGCGCCGACCTGTTGCGCGTACATCTGCGCGTCGCCGTCGAGCGCGAGGCTGTCGACGGCCGGCGACTTCAGCACCACCGAACGGCTCGGTGCATCGTAAGCAAGCTGGCCCGACACGGTGAACTTGCCGCTGACGGGCGCGCGCAGGAACGGGCTCGCGAAATGCGCGTCGAGCTGCACGGCGACGCGGTTCTGGTCGGGCAGCAGGTTGACGGCCGGGTTCGCGAGCGACACGTCGACGACCTGCGCGACCGTCTTCTGGTACGGGAACTTGCGGGCGACAGCCTTCTGCACGTCGCCGCGCGAGAACGTGTAGTGATCGGGGATGAACGGGAAGGTCGACGCGCACGCGGCGAGCGACAGCGTCACGCCGACGGCGCCGACGGTTGCGGCGAGGAAACGGCGCCGGCCGGGCGCGCAAGGTGCGGTCATGCTGAACACTCTCCTGGTTGCGACGGCCGCGTCGCGGCCTCGAGACGCGTGAGCCACGCGAGCGCGTCGTCGCGCGACGCACCGCACATGTCCGCGGCCGGCTGCAGCCCGGAACAGCACGCGGGCCGCTCGGGGCGGCCGAAGATCCGGCAGCGCAGGTCGTCGCCGAGCTGCACGCAGCGCACACCGGCCGGCTTGCCGTCGGGCATGCCCGGAATCGGGCTGGAAATCGACGGCGCGATGCAGCACGCGCCGCAGCCCTCGCGGCACGCATGCGGCGGAGGGACATCGGCAGGCGCCGGGCGGACAGGCATTTCGACGGACACTCGGCTCTCTCGAACGAACAACAAAAAACGGTGCGGCAACCGGACGCGGTGCCGGCAGCCGCACCCCGCATTGTGCCATCGCCGGCTGCGACGTTATTACACAATGCAGCCCAATCGTGCGTTTATATACTCGAAAGCATCTAAAAAGCGCGAGACCATCATGCGTTCCGGTTCTGCCGACTCAATGTTCCGTCCCGATTTGCTCGCGAAATACGGCGCGAACGGGCCGCGCTATACGTCGTACCCCACCGCGCTGCAGTTCCGCGACGATTTCGACCCGGCCGACTACCTGCGCGCGGCAAGCGACCCCGGCGCCTCGTCGAGCGAGCTGTCGCTGTACTTCCACATCCCGTTCTGCAACACCGCGTGCTTCTACTGTGGCTGCAACAAGATCGCGACCAACAACCGCCGCCGCGCGCGCCCGTATCTCGAGCAGCTCAAGCGCGAGATGGCGCTGCAGGCCGCGCTGTTCGATCCCGCGCGCCCGGTCACGCAGCTGCACTGGGGCGGCGGCACGCCCACCTTCCTGTCCGACGACGAAACGGCCGAGCTGATGGCGGCCACGCGCGAGCACTTCGCGCTCGCGCCGGATGCCGACGCCGAATTCTCGATCGAGATCGATCCGCGCACGGTCACGCCCGCCACGCTCGTCCACCTGCGCAATATCGGCTTCAACCGGCTGAGCCTCGGCGTGCAGGATTTCGACCCGGCGGTGCAACAGGCGATCAACCGTGTCCAGCCGCGCGCGATGACGGCCGACCTGCTCTCCGCCGCGCGCACGACGGGGTTTCATTCGGTGAGCGTCGACCTGATCTACGGGCTGCCGCACCAGACCGTTGCCGTCTTCGCGCGCACGCTGGAAACGATCATCGAACTCGCGCCCGACCGGCTGTCGGTGTTCGGCTACGCGCACATGCCGCACCTGTTCAAGATGCAGCGGCAGATCGACGATGCGACGCTGCCGCCGCCGGAAACGCGCATCGCGCTGCTCGGCCTCGCGATCGACATGCTGACGTCGGCCGGCTACGTGTACATCGGGATGGATCACTTCGCGCGGCCGTCCGACGAGCTCGTGCGCGCGCAGCGCAACGGCACGCTGCAACGCAACTTCCAGGGCTACAGCACGCGCGCGGATACCGACCTCGTCGGTTTCGGCGTGTCGTCGATCGGCAAGGTCGGCGACGTCTACGCGCAGAACGCGAAGGACCTGCCCGCCTACGGCGCCGCGCTCGACGCGGGCCGGCTGCCGATCGCGCGCGGCGTGCGGCTCACGCCCGACGACCGGCTGCGCCGCGACGTGATCACGCAGCTGATGTGCAACCTCGAACTGCCGTTCTCGCATGTCGAGGCCGCACACGGCATCCGCTTCGCCGATCATTTCGCGCGCGAGCTCGACGCGCTGCGCCCGTTCGAGCGCGACGGGCTGCTGACGATCGCGGGCGACCGCCTGACGATCCATCCGGCCGGCCGGATGGTCGTGCGCAACATCGCGATGGCGTTCGACGCGTATCTCGGGCAAACGCAGCAGCAGCGGTATTCACGCACGGTCTAGGGTCGGCCGGGCGCATGCGGACGGCCGGTTTGATACAGTGTGGGGCTTACGCCCCGCCAGAATCCGCACGATGCGCACCACCAAAGCGACCCACGCGGTCGAACGCCTGAAGACCCGCTCCGGCAACCCGCATTTCGCGGCCGTCGCGATGGCGGGCGGCCTGTTCTATCTCGTCGACCGCTCGGGCGGCACCGCCGAGAAGCGCTGCGAGCCGCTGCCGCCCGACGAGTTCGTCAAGTTCGTCGACGAATTCGGCCCCAAAAAACCGCGCAAGGCGAGCAAGCTCGACCTCGCATTCGAGGCGCAGATCAGGAAGAGCAAGGGGTAAAGGTCTGTTGCAGGCCGCCTGAAGGCTTTGCAGCCGCCCCGTTTGGTACAATCACGAAGTTTCTCTATCCCCGCTGATGGCCGACCAGGCTGCGTGACCACACCATGAATATCGAAAACGCGCGTTTCAACATGATCGAACAACAGATCCGGCCGTGGGACGTGCTGGATCTCGACGTCCTGGGCCTGCTGTCGATCGTCAAGCGTGAAAACTACGTTCCGGCCGAATACCGCGATCTCGCGTTCGCCGACCTCGAACTGCCGCTGCCGGGCGGCACCAGCAAGATGCTGTTCCCGCGCGTCGAAGCGCGCGTGCTGCAGGAGCTGGCCGTCAAGAAGCACGAGAACGTGCTCGTGATCGGCGCCGGTTCGGGCTACCTGGCCGCGCTGTTCGCGCATCGCGCCCGGCACGTGACGGCCGTCGAGATCGATCCGGCCATCGCGAAATTCGCGGAAGACAACCTGCGCAACGACGGCGTGACCAACGCGGAAGTCGTCCTCGGCGACGGTTCGCGCGGCTGGGCCGGCAAGGCGCCGTACGACGTGATCTGCGTCGCGGGCGGCCTGCCCGTCGTGCCGCAGGAGATGCTCGAGCAACTGAAGGTCGGCGGCCGCCTGTCGGCATTCGTCGGCGGCCGTCCGGTGATGAAGGCGCAGATCATCACGCGCATCGACGACAAGCAGTACCGCGTCGCCGACGTGTTCGAAACCTACATCGACCACCTCGTCAACGCGATCGAGCCGTCGCGCTTCAAGTTCTGAGCGGCGGAGCCTCCATGCAGATCCTGACCGCCGCGATGCTCGCGGAATGGCTCGGCGACAAGGCGCGCCCCGCGCCGGTCGTGCTCGACGTGCGCGAACCGTGGGAAATCGCGACCGCGCACATCGCCGGCAGCGTGTCGATCCCGATGCAGCAGATTCCCGTGCGCAGCGAAGAACTCGACGACGAAGCGGAAATCGTCTGCGTGTGCCATCACGGGATGCGCAGCGCGCAGGTCGCGATGTTCCTCGAGTCGCGCGGCTTCACGAAGCTGTACAACCTGCAAGGCGGAATCGACGCGTGGTCGCGCGACGTCGATCCGTCCGTACCGCGCTACTGATCCCGCCGGTGGCGCATCGCGCGCCGCCGCACCGGCCGGCACATCGCCGCCGGTCATACCGACCCGCTGAACGGGCGCGCATGGCGCGCCCGTTTTTCATTCCCGCGCCGGTTCGTCTCGGCGTCATCCGACCTGCGACGGCACCGCCCCACCCCGCTTGCCGCGAAGTCATGGTGCACGACCGTTCTCGCACCGCGCGCGGGCACCGGAACGGGGAACCCCGACCGTGCACCATTTCCGCCCGCGCCCCTGCACCGCGACGGACCGCGCATGCTGCACGACGCGTCATGCGCCCCGCCGCGACGCCCCGCCCTGCCCCGCGCAGGCACGCCGGGCGTGCATCCGCACGACTGGCACATGCCTTGCGTTATCCGTTGGCCGACGCCGTCAAGGCGCACGCATATCCAACACGTCAAGGGGAACCCGATGAAACGTCGCAGTCTGTTGAAGTTCGGTTCGATGGCCGGCGCGCTTGCGCTCGCGGGCAAGAGCCCGTTCGCGCACGCGGCCGACGCGGGCACCGGCCCGATCAAGGTCGGCATCCTGCACTCGCTGTCGGGCACGATGGCGATCTCGGAGACGTCGCTGAAGGACACCGCGCTGATGACGATCGCCGACATCAACAAGAGCGGCGGCGTGATGGGCCGCAAGCTCGAGCCCGTGGTGGTCGATCCCGCGTCGAACTGGCCGCTGTTCGCCGAGAAGGCGCGCCAGCTGCTCACGCAGGACAAGGTCGCGTGCGTGTTCGGCTGCTGGACGTCGGTGTCGCGCAAGTCGGTGCTGCCGGTGTTCGAGGAACTGAACGGGCTGCTCTACTACCCGGTGCAGTACGAAGGCGAGGAAATGTCCCGCAACGTGTTCTATACGGGTGCGGCGCCGAACCAGCAGGCGATCCCGGCCGTCGAGTACCTGATGAGCGCGGAAGGCGGCAGCGCGAAGCGCTTCTTCCTGCTCGGCACCGACTACGTGTATCCGCGCACGACCAACAAGATCCTGCGCGCGTTCCTGAAATCGAAGGGCGTGAAGGACGCCGACATTCAGGAGGTCTACACGCCGTTCGGCCACAGCGATTACCAGACCATCGTCGCGAACATCAAGAACTTCTCGCAGGGCGGCAAGACGACCGTGATCTCGACGATCAACGGCGACTCGAACGTGCCGTTCTACAAGGAGCTCGGCAACCAGGGGATCAAGGCGACCGACGTGCCGGTCGTCGCGTTCTCGGTCGGCGAGGAGGAACTGCGCGGGATCGACACGAAGCCGCTCGTCGGCCACCTCGCCGCATGGAATTACTTCATGTCGGTGAAGAACCCGACCAACACGAAGTTCAAGGACCAGTTCGCAGCATGGGTGAAGGCGAACAACCTGCCGGGCGGCGCGAAGCGCGTGACCAACGATCCGATGGAGGCGACCTATGTGGGCATCCACATGTGGAAGCAGGCCGTCGAGAAGGCGAAGAGCACCGACGTCGACAAGGTGCGCGTCGCGATGATCGGCCAGACGGTCGCCGCGCCGTCGGGCTTCACGCTCGCGATGGACGGCAACCATCACCTGCACAAGCCGGTGATGATCGGCGAGATCCGCGGCGACGGGCAGTTCAACGTCGTGTGGAAGACGAAGACGGCCGTGCGCGCGCAACCGTGGAGCCCGTACATCGCGGGTAACCAGGGCAAGCCGGACATCGTCACGTCGATCCCGGCGTTCCTGCGCCGGCAGCGCACGGCGCTCGCCTGACGCGACGCGGGGCGTCGCGCACCGGCGCGATGCTCCGCCCGCTTGCAGGCGCCGCCGTACCGGGCGCGCTTGCCGACGCACCACAAGCGCCCGCGCATCGCCGCCTGCATCCGCCTTCCACGTCCGACAGGATTTCCCGATGCCTACACGCTTTCGCCGAGCCGCCGTCGCGATCGTCGCGTGCGCCGCCCTCGCGGGCGGACTGCCGCGCGCCGCGTTCGCGCTGACGGCTGCCGATACCGCCGCGCTCGCCGGCGACGACTTCGACGCGAAGACGGCCGCGGTCGAACGGCTCGCCGCCGATCCCGATCCGCGCGCCGTCGCGTTGCTCAACGCGCTGTCGAACGGCGACGCGCTCGCGACCGGCGACGGCCGCCTGCTGATCCAGTCCGGCGACACCGCACACGACGCGCTCTCGCAGGCCGCGACGCCGGCCGGCGACGCGCAGCCCGTGATGCTGAACAACCTGCTGCGCACGAAAATCGCGGGCGCGCTGTCGGGGCTCGCGCTCGCGTCGCCCGACGTTGCCGCGCGCCGCGACGCGATCGATGCGCTGCTGAAGTCGCCCGACCCGGCACTCAAGCCGATGATCGACCGAGCGCGCGCAAAGGAAACGGATCCCACGCTGAAGCGCCGCCTCGATGCATTGTGGGCGATCGCCGCGCTGCACGACGCCGATCCGGCGAAGCGCCTCGAAGCCGTGCAGGTCGTGGCCGCGCGCCGCGATCTCGACATGATCGAGCAGTTGCGCCCGCTCGTCGCGAAGAATGCCGACGGCAGCTACGCGGAGCCCGACGCGCGTGTGCGCGACGCCGCCCAGCAAGGGCTCGACGCATTGCACTCGCTGCAGCGCCGCGGCGAGATCGCGGGCACGCTGTTCGCGGGGCTGTCGCTCGGCAGCGTGCTGCTGCTCGCCGCGCTCGGCCTCGCGATCACGTACGGGCTGATCGGCGTGATCAACATGGCGCACGGCGAATTCCTGATGATCGGTGCGTACGCAACCTATGTCGTGCAGACGCTGATCCAGCGCTACGCACCCGGCGCGTTCGACTGGTATCCGCTCGTCGCCGTGCCGGTGTCGTTCGTGACGGCCGCGTTGGTCGGCATCGTGCTCGAACGGCTCGTGCTGCGGCACCTGTACGGCCGCCCGCTCGAGACCCTGCTCGCCACCTTCGGCGTGAGCCTGATCCTGATCCAGGCGACGCGGATGCTGTTCGGCGCGCAGAACGTGCAGGTCGTGAACCCGTCGTGGATGAGCGGCGGCGTGACGGTGATGCAGAACCTGATCCTGCCGTACAACCGCCTCGTGATCCTCGCGTTCGCGCTCGCCGTGGTGTTCGTCGCGTGGGCCGTGCTGACGAAGACGCGCCTTGGCCTGTTCGTGCGCGCGGTCACGCAGAACCGCCGGATGGCTGCGTGCGTCGGCGTGAAGACCGCACGCGTCGATGCGTACGCATTCGCGTTCGGCGCCGGCATCGCGGGCCTCGGCGGCTGCGCGCTGTCGCAGATCGGCAATGTCGGCCCGGATCTCGGCCAGAACTACATCATCGATTCGTTCATGGCCGTCGTGCTCGGCGGCGTCGGGCAGATCGCCGGCACCGTGCTCGGCGGTTTCGGGCTCGGCCTCGTCAGCAAGGCGATCGAGCCGTTCTGGGGCGCCGTGCTCGCGAAGATCGCGGTGCTCGTGATGATCGTGCTGTTCATCCAGAAGCGTCCGCAGGGCATGTTCGCCCCGAAGGGCCGCAGCGCGGAGGCGTGACATGACTTCAATCACCGATTCGTTGTCGAAGCCGCTCGCCGACGCGCCGAAGCCCGCTGCCGCCGCGCGTGCGGAGAACGGTTTCGCGCTCGGCCTGCCGCCCCGCCCCGCGCTGCTGTCGCGCCGCGCGTGGCTCGCGCTGATCGCGCTGTGCATCGCGATCGGCATCGGCGTGCCGCTCGCCGCGCTGGTCGCGCCCGAGTCGAGCGCGTTCCATCTGTCCGCGTATGCGATGACGCTCGCCGGCAAGCTGATGTGCTACGCGATCGCCGCGCTCGCGCTCGATCTCGTGTGGGGCTACTGCGGCATCCTGAGCCTCGGCCACGGCCTCTTCTTCGCGCTCGGCGGTTATGCGATCGGCATGTACCTGATGCGCGAGATCGGCCGCGACGGCAAGTACGGCAGCGACCTGCCCGACTTCATGGTGTTCCTCGACTGGCATCAGTTGCCCTGGTACTGGAGCGGCACGCAGCATCTGGCCTGGGCGCTCGCGCTCGTCGTGCTCGTGCCGGCCGTGCTCGCCTGGGTGTTCGGCTTCTTCACGTTCCGCTCGCGCGTGAAAGGCGTGTACCTGTCGATCATCACGCAGGCGCTGACGTTCGCCGCGATGCTGCTGTTCTTTCGCAACGAGACGGGCTTCGGCGGCAACAACGGCTTCACCGACTTCAAGCGCATCGCGGGCTTCGCGATCACGTCGCCCGGTACGCGCACGGTGCTGTTGCTGCTGACGTTCGCGACGCTCGTGCTCGCGTTCATCGCCGCGCGCGCGATCGTCACCAGCAAGCTCGGGCGCGTGGTCACCGCGGTGCGCGACGGCGAGACGCGGCTGATGTTCCTCGGCTACAGCCCGCTCGCGTACAAGCTGTTCGTGTGGACCGTGTCGGCCGTGCTGTGCGGCATCGCGGGTGCGCTGTACGTGCCGCAGGTCGGCATCATCAATCCCGGCGAGATGTCGCCCGGCAACTCGATCGAGATGGCGATCTGGGTCGCGGTGGGCGGCCGCGGCACGTTGATCGGGCCGATCGTCGGCGCGTTCGCGGTGAACGGCGCGAAGAGCCTGTTTACCGCCTACTTCGCCGAATACTGGCTGTTCTTCCTCGGCCTGATCTTCGTGCTCGTGCCGCTGCTGCTGCCGCGCGGGATCATGGGCCTCGTCGAAACCGTGCTCGCGAAGGGGAAACGCGCATGAACGGAACGGCCCTCTACCAGTTCACGCCGCCGCCTGAGGACGAGCTGCTCGCCGTCAGCGGCACCGCATCGATGGGGCGCGTGGTGCCGCCGGGCATCGACACGTCGCACGGCACGATCCTCTACCTCGAGGACATCGAGGTGAGCTTCGACGGCTTCCGCGCGCTGAAGAAGCTGTCGCTCGCGATCGACGCGGGCGAGCTGCGCTGCGTGATCGGCCCGAACGGTGCGGGCAAGACGACGATGATGGACGTGATCACCGGCAAGACGCGCCCCGATGCGGGCAAGGTGTTTCTCGGCCAGACCATCGACCTCGCGCGAATGAACGAGCCGGAGATCGCGCGCGCGGGCATCGGCCGCAAGTTCCAGAAGCCGACCGTGTTCGAGCAGCATCCGGTGTGGGAAAACCTCGAACTCGCGATGCAGACCGACAAGGGCTGGCTCACGTCGCTGCGCGCGCGGCTCGACCGCACCGCGCAGGCGAAGATCGAGGAGACGCTCGCGCTGATCGGCCTCGAAAGCGACGCGTATCGCGCGGCGGGCGAGCTGTCGCACGGGCAGAAGCAGCGGCTCGAGATCGGCATGCTGCTGATGCAGCGCCCTGCGCTGTTGCTGCTCGACGAACCGGCGGCCGGGATGACCGACCACGAGACGATGGAGCTCGCCGAGCTGCTGAACACGCTGCGCGGCACCTGCTCGATGATGGTCGTCGAGCACGACATGGAATTCGTCGCGGCGCTCGCCGGCGACACGGGCCGCGTGACGGTGATGGCCGAAGGCGCGGTCCTCGCGCAAGGCACCCTCGACCAGGTCAAGCGCGACGACGCGGTGATCGAGTCTTATCTCGGACGTTGATGCAATGCTGAAGATCGAAGCACTGAACCAGTACTACGGCGGCAGCCATATCCTGCGCAACGTGAGCCTCGCCGCCGACGACGGCAAGCTCACCGTGCTGCTCGGCCGCAACGGCGTCGGCAAGAGCACGCTGCTGCGCTGCCTGATGGGCGTCGTCGCCGCGAAAAGCGGCAGCGTTTCGTGGCGCGGCACCGCGCTCAGTGCGATGCCGCCGTATGCGCGCGTCGCGGCCGGGCTCGCGTACGTGCCGCAGGGCCGCGACATCTTTCCGCGGCTCACCGTCGAGGAGAACCTGCTCGTCGGCGCGGCGAGCCGGAAAGCACCGTCGAAGGTGCCCGACCGCATCTACGACCTGTTCCCGGTGCTGAAGGACATGCGCACGCGACGCGGCGGCGACCTGTCGGGCGGCCAGCAGCAGCAGCTCGCGATCGGCCGCGCGCTGATGAGCGAGCCGCAGCTGCTGATCCTCGACGAGCCGACCGAAGGCATCCAGCCGTCGATCATCCAGGATATCGGCCGCACGCTGCGCCAGCTCGTCGACGAAGCGAAGATGACCGTGCTGCTCGTCGAGCAGTATTACGACTTCGCCCAGTCGATCGCCGACCGCTACTGGGTGATGAGCCGCGGCGAGATCGTCGCGGGCGGCGACGCGCGGGACATGGAAGCGAACGGCGTGCGCGAGCTGATCGCCGTGTAGCGACGCACGCGGCGCACGATTGCGCCGCTGCGCGGTGCCGGCGATCGATGCACGTCATGCGATCGCCGGCGTCATCGCCTCTCCGCTTCACCGCGTTCGGCAACCGGAACACCCAGGCGTATAGTGTTGCGGTAGCATCCTCGATCCCAGCGCCCGTCCCCTGCTTCCCGCCGATGTCTGCCCCCGATTCCCACGCCCCGCTGTCCCGCCCCGCCGTCGCCAAGTCCTGGCGCGGCCGCCTCGAACTCGGCTTCGAGCGGCACGGCACACGCACGACGCTCGCCCACCGGCTGCACGACGGCCCGTTGCGCGTGCAGCGGCCGCTGTATCCGGAAGGCGACGCGATCTGCCATGCGGTGATCGTCCACCCGCCGGGCGGCGTCGCCGGCGGCGACCGGCTCGACATCGACATCGCGCTCGGCAGCGGCACGCACGCGGTGCTGACGACGCCCGGCGCGACCAAGTGGTACAAGTCGAACGGCCTCGACGCGACGCAGCGCATCGGCATCACGGTCGGCGACCACGCGAAACTCGACTGGCTGCCGCAGAACAACCTGTTCTTCGACGCGGCGCATGCGTCGCTCGCTTTCACGGTGAAGCTCGGCACGGGCGCAAGCGCGATCGGCTGGGACGCGACGCAGCTCGGCCGGCAAGCAGCCGGCGAAACCTGGTCGGCCGGCCGCATCGTGTCGAGCGCGGCGCTCGTCGATGCCGACGGTCGGCCGCTGTGGACCGAACGCGCGCTGCTCGACGCGCACGATCCGCTGCGCGGTGCGCTGCAGGGCCTCGCCGGCTTTCCGGTATACGGCACGTTGTGGGCCGCCGGCGCCGCATGCGACGCCGCGCTCGCCGAATCGCTCGCCGCGCGGATGCCGTTCGATGCCACGCTGCGCGCGAGCGCGACCTGCGTGACGCCCGGCGTCGTGCTGGTGCGCGCGCTGTCGACGTCGATGGAAGCGCTGCAACGCCACTTCACCGACTGCTGGCTGCATCTGCGGCCGATCGTGCACGGCGTCGACGCACGGCCGCTGCGCCTCTGGCAAACCTGAGCACGGTCGCGCCACGCACCGTTTCGATGCAGCGCCGCGGCCCGCGCCGCACGTTGCCCATGCATCGCGCACCAGAAGCGCGCATCGCGCCGCGTTCCATGCACATGGCACGCGCCTTGCTGCTTACATAACCGATACACGACGCACGCAAAACGGCGCGGTGCTACGATGACCCGCGCGTTCGCCCCGTTGCCCACGCACCGATAAAAATTACGTTTTACTGAACGTTTGCCTTCATGAAACTGACTCCCCGAGAGAAGGACAAGCTGCTGATCTTCACGGCGGCGCTGCTGGCCGAGCGCCGTCGCGCACGCGGCCTGAAGCTCAACTATCCGGAGGCAGTCGCCTTCATCACCGCCGCGCTGATGGAAGCCGCGCGCGACGGCAGGACGGTCGCCGAGGTGATGCATTACGGCACGACGCTGCTCACGCGCGACGACGTGATGGACGGCGTGCCGGAGATGATTCCCGACATCCAGGTCGAGGCGACCTTCCCCGACGGCACGAAGCTCGTGACCGTCCATCACCCGATTCCGTGAGGCCCCGCATGATCCCCGGCGAAATCCTCACCGACGACGGCGAACACGAACTGAACGCAGGCCGCGCGACGCTCGCGCTCGTCGTCGCGAACACCGGCGACCGCCCGGTGCAGGTCGGCTCGCACTACCACTTCTTCGAAGTCAACGACGCGCTGTCGTTCGATCGCGCGGCCGCGCGCGGCTTCCGCCTGAACATCGCGGCCGGCACCGCCGTGCGCTTCGAGCCGGGCCAGACGCGCACCGTCGAGCTGGTCGCACTCGCGGGCGATCGTGCCGTCTACGGTTTTCAGGGCAAGGTGATGGGGCCGCTGTAAGCCGCGCCCCGCTCTTCAGGAACAGCACATGACATTACGCTTGAGCCGCCGCGCGTACGCGGAAATGTTCGGGCCGACGACGGGCGACCGCGTCCGGCTCGCCGATACCGAACTGCTGATCGAGGTCGAACGCGATTACACGACCTACGGCGAGGAAGTGAAATTCGGCGGCGGGAAGGTGATCCGCGACGGCATGGGCCAGTCGCAGCGCGTGGCCGCCGACGTGCCCGACACGATCATCACGAACGCGGTGATCCTCGATCACTGGGGCATCGTGAAGGCCGACATCGCGATCAAGCACGGCCGCATCGCCGCGATCGGCAAGGCCGGCAATCCGGACATCCAGCCGGGCGTGACGATCGCGATCGGCGCCGCGACCGAAGTGATCGCCGGCGAAGGGCTGATCGTGACGGCCGGCGGCATCGACACGCACATCCACTTCATCAGCCCGCAGCAGATCGACGAGGCGCTCGCGTCGGGCGTCACGACGATGCTCGGCGGCGGCACGGGGCCGGCCACCGGCACCAACGCGACGACCTGCACGCCGGGCCCGTGGCACATGGAGCGGATGCTGCAGGCCGCCGACGGCTGGCCGATCAACCTCGGCTTCCTCGGCAAGGGCAACGCGAGCCTGCCGCAGCCGCTCGTCGAGCAGATCGCGGCCGGCGCGATCGGGCTGAAGCTGCACGAGGACTGGGGCACGACACCCGCCGCGATCGACAACTGCCTGTCGGTCGCCGACGACACCGACACGCAGGTCGCGATCCACACCGACACGCTGAACGAAGGCGGCTTCGTCGAATCGACGGTCGCCGCGTTCAAGGGCCGCACGATCCACACGTACCACACCGAAGGCGCGGGCGGCGGCCATGCGCCCGACATCCTGAAGGTGTGCGGCGAGGCGAACGTGCTGCCGTCGTCGACCAACCCGACGCGCCCGTACACGATCAACACGCTCGACGAGCATCTCGACATGCTGATGGTGTGCCATCACCTCGATCCGTCGATCGCCGAGGATCTCGCGTTCGCCGAATCGCGGATCCGCCGCGAGACGATCGCGGCCGAGGACATCCTGCACGATCTCGGCGCGCTGTCGATGCTGTCGTCCGACTCGCAGGCGATGGGCCGCGTCGGCGAAGTGATCATCCGCACCTGGCAGACCGCGCACAAGATGAAGGTGCAGCGCGGCGCGCTGCCGGAAGACGGCACACGCAACGACAACTTCCGCGCGAAGCGCTACGTCGCGAAGTACACGATCAACCCGGCGCTCACGCACGGCATCGCGCACGAAGTCGGTTCGATCGAACCCGGCAAGTGGGCCGACCTCGTGCTGTGGGAGCCGGCGTTCTTCGGGATCAAGCCGTCGATGATCCTGAAGGGCGGGATGATCGCCATGGCGCAGATGGGCGACCCGAACGCGTCGATCCCGACGCCGCAGCCGGTCCACTATCGCGAGATGTTCGCGACGCGCGGCGGTGCGCTCGCACGCACGTCGCTGACCTTCGTGTCGCAGATGGCGGCCGATGCCGGTATCGCGGAACGCTACGGCCTCGCGAAGCGGATCGTGCCCGTGCTCAACTGCCGCAACGTGACGAAGGCCGACATGATCCACAACGCATGGCGCCCGTCGATCAGCGTCGATCCCGAAACCTACGACGTGATCGCCGACGGCCAGTTGCTCACCTGCGAGCCGGCCACGGTGCTGCCGATGGCGCAGCGTTATTTCCTGTTCTGATTGCCGGTTTCCGGTTCCTGTTTCATGCGCACCCTCGACAAACGTATTGCCCCGAACGTGAAACTCGCCGCGTCGCTCGTCGCGCGCGCGCCGACGCTCACGCTCGCCTATGACGCCCGCTGCAAGAGCCGCCTCGCGGCGACGCTCGACACCGGCGAAGACGTCGCCGTGCTGCTGCCGCGCGGCACGATCCTGCGCGACGGCGACGTGCTCGTCGCCGACGACGGCGCGCTCGTGCGCATCGCCGCGGCCGCCGAAACCGTGCTGCGCGTGCGCGCGGCCGATCCGCTCACGCTGATGCGTGCCGCGTATCACCTCGGCAACCGTCATACGCCGGTCGAGATCGGCGACGGCTACCTGAAGCTCGAGGCCGACCCGGTGCTCGCTGACATGCTGCGCCGGCTCGGCACGCAGGTCGAGGAAACGCAAGCGCCGTTCCAGCCGGAAGCCGGCGCGTACGGCGGCGGACACAAGCACGGGCACGATGCGACGTTCGCCGAGGATTACGCGCTTGCGCAGCAGGTGTTCGGCGAGCATCACGGCCACTCGCACTCGCACTCGCACGATCACGATCATCAGCATGGTCCCGGATGCACGCACGGCCACGGCCATGACCACCACTGAACTCGTCGCGCTGCTGCATCTCGCGTCGCCGGCGCTGCCGATCGGCGCGTACAGCTATTCGCAGGGCCTCGAAGCCGCGCTCGACGCGAACCTGATCCACGACGCCGATTCCGCGCGCGACTGGATCGCCAGCGGCCTGACCGACGTGCTCGCGCACGGCGAGCTGCCGTTCCTCGCGCACCAGCTCGCACGCTGGCACGCGCACGACACGCACGCGCTCGTCGCCGAAAATGCGTGGTTCGTCGCGAGCCGGGAATCGGCCGAACTGCGCCGCGAAACCGAACAGATGGGCTGGTCGCTCGCGCAACTGTGCGCGTCGCTCGAATGGGGCGATGCCGCGCGCCGCGCAACGCTCGCGGCGATGTCGCCGATCGCGCTGCCGACCGCATTCGCCTACGCGGCCGCCGCGCACGACGCGAGCGCCGACGCCGTGCTCGCCGCGTACGCATTCGGCTGGGTCGAGAACCAGACGTCCGCCGCGCTGAAGGCCGTGCCGCTCGGCCAGCTCGCCGGGCAACGCATCATCGTCGCGCTGCGCGGTGCGATCGACGCGGCCGTACGCCGCGCGCTCGCGACGCCGCCCGACGCCGTCAACACGTTCGCGCCGCAGCTCGGCATCCTGTCCGCACGGCACGAAACCCAGTATTCGCGGTTGTTCCGCTCCTGAACACGACACACGCCATGAACGCACCCGCTCCGTCCCCCGCCCGCCGCACGAAGAAACTGCCGCCGCTGCGCGTCGGCATCGGCGGCCCCGTCGGCTCCGGCAAGACCACGCTGCTCGAAATGCTGTGCAAGGCGATGCGCGAGCGCTACGACCTCGTCGCGATCACCAACGACATCTATACGAAGGAAGACCAGCGGCTGCTGACGGTTGCCGGCGCGCTGCCCGAGGAGCGCATCATGGGCGTCGAGACGGGCGGCTGCCCGCACACGGCGATCCGCGAGGATGCGTCGATCAACCTCGAGGCCGTCGACCGGATGCTGTCGCGCTTTCCCGACGCCGACATCGTGTTCATCGAATCGGGCGGCGACAATCTCGCGGCGACCTTCAGCCCCGAGCTGTCGGACCTGACGATCTACGTGATCGACGTCGCGGGCGGCGAGAAGATTCCACGCAAGGGCGGCCCCGGCATCACGAAGTCCGACCTGCTCGTGATCAACAAGACGGACCTCGCGCCGCTGGTCGGCGCGAACCTCGACGTGATGGCGTCCGACACGAAGAAGATGCGCGGCGAGCGGCCCTACGTGATGACGAACCTGAAGGCGCTCGAAGGCGTCGCGGACGTGATCGCGTTCATCGAGAAGAAGGGTTTGCTGACGGTGTGAGCGGCGTGGCGGCGCCCTGCGACGCCGCCACGCGTGCCGGGGCGGCATCGCGCCGGCCGCCGTCTATGCGTCGTCGGCAGCGTCCTGCACGCCCGGCGGCGCATGC
>NZ_QOBB01000043.1:0-42100 GCF_024704855.1 Burkholderia sp. HAN2018
TGCCGGTCGCCGCGCGCTTCGCGGGCGGCACGCTGGACGTGCCGGCCGGCGCGACGCTCGTGCTCGCGCGCGACGACGCGCAGTTCACGCTGCGCGTCGAGGCGCACGGCGCCTGAGCGGCACGCGAACCGTATCCCGGGCCGCTGGTTTGCACCGCGGCCCGTTTGCATAGTTGGAATCACGCACACCATGACCACCGACACCACTGGCCGCACCGGCAATCCCGCTGCGGCCGCGAGCCCCGACCGGTTCCGCTACGGCTTCCTGAAGGGCAATCCGCAGCTCACGAAAAACGGCGAGCTGAAGCACCTGCTGTCGATCGAGGGCCTGCCGCGCTCGATCGTCAATCACATCCTCGATACGGCCGAGCAGTTCGTCAGCGTGACGGACCGAGAAGTGAAGAAGGTGCCGCTGCTGCGCGGCAAGTCCGTGTTCAACCTGTTCTTCGAGAACTCGACGCGTACCCGCACGACCTTCGAGATCGCCGCGACGCGCCTGTCGGCCGACGTGCTGAACCTGAACATCAATGCGTCGTCGACGAGCAAGGGCGAATCGCTGCTCGACACGATCAACAACCTGTCGGCGATGCATGCCGACCTGTTCGTCGTGCGCCACGCGTCGAGCGGCGCGCCTTACCTGATCGCCGAGCACTGCGCACCGCACGTGCACGTGATCAACGCAGGCGACGGCCGTCATGCGCACCCGACGCAGGGCCTGCTCGACATGTACACGATCCGTCACTACAAGCGCGACTTCACGAAGCTGCGCGTGGCGATCGTCGGCGACATCCTGCATTCGCGCGTCGCGCGCTCCGACATCCACGCGCTCACCACACTCGGCGTGCCGGAAGTGCGCGCGATCGGCCCGCGCACGCTGCTGCCGGGCGGCCTCGAGCAGATGGGCGTGAAGGTGTTCCACAACCTCGACGAAGGGCTGAAGGGCGTCGACGTGATCATCATGCTGCGCCTGCAGAACGAGCGGATGAGCGGCGCGCTGCTGCCGTCGGCGCAGGAGTACTTCAAGACCTGGGGCCTGACACCCGAGCGCCTCGCGCTCGCCGCGCCCGACGCGATCGTGATGCACCCCGGCCCGATGAACCGCGGCGTCGAGATCGACTCGCAGGTCGCCGACGGCCCGCAGTCGGTGATCCTCAACCAGGTCACGTTCGGCATCGCCGTGCGGATGGCGGTGATGGGCATCGTCGCCGGCAACAGCGACTGAGCCCGCTTTCGCGCATCCTGATCCAGGCACTCAACGCATTCAACGCATTCACAGACAGCGCATGAAGATTCATATCAAAGGCGGCACGCTGATCGACCCGGTCGCCGGCACCGAACGGCAGGCCGACGTTTTCGTCGCGGACGGCAAGGTCGCCGCGATTGCCGACGCTGGCACCGCCGCGCCGGCCGGTTTCAACGCCGGGAAGACCATCGACGCATCGGGCCTGATCGTCGCGCCCGGCCTCGTCGACCTGTGCGCGCGGCTGCGCGAGCCGGGCTACGAGCACAAGGCGACGCTCGCGTCCGAAATGGCCGCAGCCGTCGCGGGCGGCGTCACGACCCTCGTCTGCCCGCCGGATACCGACCCCGTGCTCGACGAGCCGGGCCTCGTCGAGATGCTCAAGTTCCGCGCACGCAACCTCCACCAGGCGAACGTGCATCCGCTCGGCGCGCTGACGGTCGGCCTCAAGGGTGAAGTGATCACCGAGATGGTCGCGCTGACCGAGTCCGGCTGCGTCGGCTTCACGCATGCCAACGTGCCGGTGCGCGACACGCAGGTGCTGCTGCGTGCGCTGCAGTACGCGAGCACCTACGGCTACACGACGTGGCTGCGCCCGCAGGACGCATTCATCGGCCGTGGCGGCGTTGCCGCGAGCGGCGCGCTTGCGTCGCGGCTCGGGCTGTCCGGCGTGCCGGTCGCGGCCGAGACGATCGCGCTGCACACGATCTTCGAACTGATGCGCGTGACGGGCGCACGCGTGCACCTCGCGCGGCTGTCGTCGGCGGCCGGCCTCGCACTCGTGCGTGCGGCGAAGGCCGAGGGGCTGCCCGTGACGTGCGACGTCGGCGTGAATCACGTGCACCTGATCGATGTCGACATCGGCTACTTCGATTCGCAGTTCCGGCTTGACCCGCCGCTGCGCAGCGAGCGCGATCGCGAAGCGATTCGCGTGGCGCTCGCCGACGGGACGATCGACGCGATCTGCTCCGACCACACGCCGGTCGACGACGACGAGAAGCTGCTGCCGTTCGGCGAAGCGACGCCGGGCGCGACGGGGCTCGAACTGCTGCTGTCGCTGACGCTGAAGTGGGCGGACGAAACGCGTACGCCGCTCGCGCAGGCGCTGCGCCGCATCACGTCCGCGCCGGCCGACGTGCTGCAGCTGCCGGCCGGCCGCCTCGCCGAAGGCGGCGCGGCCGACCTGTGCGTGTTCGACCCGCGCGCACACTGGCGCGTCGAGCCGCGTGCGCTGAAGAGCCAGGGCCACAACTCGCCGTTCCTCGGCTACGAACTGCCCGCCTGCGTGCGCACGACGCTCGTCGCCGGACAGATCGCGTTCGAGCGCCCCTGAACCACGCCGGACCTTCGCCATGATTGCCCTTCGCAAGCTGCGTCTCGTCTTTCACCTGTTGCGCGGCATGGCGATCGTCGCGCTGCGTTTTTCGCACGTCACGCCCGCGCGGCGTGCCGAGATGACGCGCCGCTGGTCGCTCAAGCTGCTGCGGATCTGCGGGATGCGCCTCGTCGTCCACAACGACGGCGCGCGGCTCGACGCGAGCGCGCTCGTGGTCGGCAATCACGTGTCCTGGCTCGACATCTACACGATCAACGCGTGGCGGCCGACGCCGTTCGTGTCGAAGGCCGAGGTGCGGCAATGGCCGGTCGTCGGCTGGCTCGCCGAGAAGCTCGACACCGTGTTCCTGCAGCGCGAGAAGCGCACCGAGGCGATGCGGGTCATGCACGAAATGGCCGAGCGCCTGCGCAACGGCGGGCTGATGTGCGTGTTTCCGGAAGGCACGACGACCGACGGGCAGGAGCTGCTGCCGTTCCATGCGAACCTGTTCCAGGCCGCGGTATCGGCGGGCTGCGCGGTGCAGCCGATCTGCCTGATGTACGAGGACGCGCAGCGGCGGCAGTCGGTCGCGCCGGCCTACACGGGCGAGCTGGCGCTCGGCAAGTCGCTCGACATGGTGTTGCGCGGCGGCCCGATCGTCGCGCATCTATACGTGTGCGAGCCGATCGCGCCGGGCGGCGACCGGCGGGCGACGTCCGCCGCGGCGCGCGATGCGATCGCGGCCGCGCTCGCGACGCTGCAGGAGAAGGTCGGCAAGCCGTCGGCCGAGTCGCTTGCGGAACTGGCGAAGCATGCGTATCCGGCGACCGAGGTCGGCACCGGTGCGGCGCGCAACGAGGCGGCCGACGCGCCCGTGCCGGGGCGAGAGGGCTGACGTGTTGGGGCCGACCACCTCCGGCCCCGCGAATCAGTCTCTCGTCACTCTCCGCCCGGTGAGCGGCACGCTTCGCACTGCACCTGCGTGACTGTGCGCTGCGCCGGATCGGCCGTTAGCCGCACGGCCGACAGCTGGTTACCCCACACACATCCCGAATCGAGCGCGACGAGTTTCTCGCGCAGCATCAGGCCGAGCGCGGCCCAGTGCCCGAACACGACCGTCACGTCCTCCGTGCGGCGCCCCGGTACGTCGAACCACGGCAGGTAGCCGGGCGGCGCGCTGTCGGGGCCGCCGTTTGCCTTGAATTCCATCGCGCCGTCGGGCGTGCAGAAGCGCACGCGCGTGAATGCGTTGAACGCGACGCGCATCCGGTCGCGTTTCTTCAGGTTGGGACTCCATTGATTCGGCTCGTTGCCGTACAGCTGCTGCAGCGTATCGCGCCAGTCGGGCGCGCGCAGCGCGCGCTGGAGTTCGTCGGCAAGTTCGAGCACCAGCGTGGTGTCCCACTGCGGCAGCACGCCCGCGTGCACGAGCAGCATTCCGTTTTCCGCATGCACGAACGGGCGATGGCGGACCCAGTCGAGCAGCGCGTCGGCGTCGGGGGCGTCGAGGATTTCGCCAATCGTGTCGCCCGGGCGCTCGGTGCGCAGGCCGGCGGAGACCGCAAGCAGGTGGAGGTCGTGATTGCCGAGCACGACGGTCGCGCGCGGGCCGAGGTCGACGAGCGCACGCAGCGCGGCGAGGGAGCCGGGGCCGCGGTTGACGACGTCGCCGGCGATCCATAGCGGGGTGTCGGCGGGCGGGGACAGCTTGTCGAGCAGCGACTGGAGAGCGGAATGACAGCCCTGGATGTCGCCGATTGCGATGGGGGTGCGGGTCATGAGAGGTAGGTTGTTACAAATCCTGACGCGGGTCGAAAAAGGATGCGATCGCTGCAACTCAACTGCGAGCGTATTCGGGGAATTTTAACGTATTGATTTGAATGAATATTTTTTCGGGGGAGGGTCCGGGGCGCTGTTTCAAGTTGTTAGCGACGTGGATTTTGACCCAACCCGCTTCTTATAATTGGTGGCCCTTCAACAAAATTAGCATTTCATGGTTTTGAGGGTTACGGTCAGCAGTTAGAATGCCCGCCTTGGGGGGACGTGCACGTCATCGTCGCGTCCGGAGTTCGTGGCGGCTCGCGCTTGAGGCACGCCATGCATGACTAGAGGGAGCCTCATGATTCTGGTGACGGGCGGCGCGGGTTTTATCGGCGCCAATTTCGTAATCGACTGGCTTAGTCAATCCGACGAGGCCGTGCTCAATGTCGATAAATTGACCTATGCAGGCAACCTTCGCACGCTGCAATCGCTGAACGGAAGCCCGAAGCACGTATTCGCCCGCGTGGACATCTGCGACCGCGCGGCACTCGACGCGCTGTTGGCCGAGCACCAGCCGCGCGCGATCCTGCATTTCGCGGCGGAAAGTCACGTCGATCGCTCGATTCACGGTCCGGCCGAGTTCGTTCAGACCAACGTCGTCGGCACCTTCACGCTGCTCGAGGCCGCGCGCCAGTACTGGAGCGCGTTACCCGACGCGGAGCAGGCCGGCTTCCGGTTCCTGCACGTGTCGACCGACGAAGTGTTCGGTTCGCTGTCCGCGACGGATCCGCAGTTCTCTGAAACGACACCGTACGCGCCCAACAGCCCGTACTCGGCGACGAAGGCGGGCTCCGATCACCTGGTGCGTGCGTATCACCATACGTATGGCCTGCCGACGCTCACGACCAACTGCTCGAACAACTACGGCCCGTACCAGTTCCCCGAAAAGCTGATTCCGCTGATGATTGCGAATGCACTCGCGGGCAAGCCGTTGCCGGTCTACGGCGATGGCCAGAACGTGCGCGACTGGCTGTATGTCGGCGATCACTGCAGCGCGATTCGCGAAGTGCTCGCACGCGGCACGCCGGGCGAGACCTACAACGTCGGCGGCTGGAACGAAATGACGAACCTCGACGTCGTGCATACGCTGTGCGATCTGCTCGACGATGCCCGACCCAAGGCACAAGGCACGTATCGCGACCAGATTACGTACGTGAAGGATCGTCCGGGGCACGATCGCCGTTACGCGATCGATGCGCGCAAGCTCGAGCGCGAACTCGGCTGGAAGCCGGCCGAGACGTTCGCAACCGGCCTCACGAAGACGGTCTCCTGGTATCTCGACAACCAGGCGTGGTCGGACGAGGTGGCTTCGGGCGAATACCGCAAGTGGGTCGAGACCAATTACGCAGCACGCGTTTGACAGGAGAGACGATGACACGCAAGGGCATCATTCTCGCCGGCGGTTCAGGCACACGGCTCTATCCGATCACGCATGCAGTATCGAAGCAGCTGCTGCCGGTGTACGACAAGCCGATGATCTACTATCCGCTGTCGACGCTGATGATTGCAGGCATCCGGGACGTGCTGATCATCTCGACGCCGCAGGACACTCCGCGCTTCGAGTCGATGCTCGGCGACGGCAGCCAGTGGGGGATGAATATCCGGTATGCGACGCAGCCGTCGCCGGACGGGCTCGCGCAAGCGTTCGTCATCGGCCGGGACTTCGTTGGCAACGAGCCGTCGGCGCTCATCCTCGGCGACAACATTTTCTACGGGCACGATCTCGCGAAGCAGCTCGAGCGGGCCAGCGCGAAGGATACGGGCGCGACCGTATTTGCGTATCACGTTCAGGACCCCGAGCGGTATGGCGTGGTCGAGTTCGACCGCGAATTCCGCGCGATATCGATTGAAGAGAAGCCGGCAAAGCCGCGTTCGAGCTATGCGGTCACGGGGCTGTATTTCTACGACAGGCAGGTTTGCGACATCGCAGCCGACATCAAGCCGTCGGCGCGCGGCGAGCTCGAGATCACCGATGTCAATTCGCGCTACCTGGCGGCGGGCCAGCTCGACGTCGAGCTCATGGGGCGCGGTTATGCGTGGCTCGATACGGGTACGCACGATTCCTTGATCGAGGCGGCGACGTTCATCGCGACGCTGCAGAAGCGTCAGGGGCTCATGGTTGCGTGCCCCGAAGAGATCGCGTACCGCCGCAACTGGATCGACGCGGAGCAGGTGCTGAAACTGGCACAGCCGCTCGCGAAGAACGCCTACGGGCTGTATCTCCGGAACCTACTCACCCATCAGGTCGCATGGCAATCCACGTAACGTCAACGGCACTGCCCGAAGTCAAGCTTATCGAGCCGAAGGTATTCGGAGACGCGCGCGGGTATTTCTACGAGAGCTTCAACGCGCGCGAGTTTGCGGAGCACGTCGCTCCGGGTATCGAGTTCGTGCAGGACAATCACTCGCGATCCGCAAAAGGCGTGCTGCGCGGGCTGCACTACCAGATCGAACACACGCAGGGCAAGCTGGTGCGCGTGGTTGAGGGCGAGGTGTTCGACGTCGCAGTCGATGTGCGCCGCAGTTCGCCCAATTTCGGCAAGTGGGTCGGCGTGACGCTGTCCGCCGACAACCATCGGCAGCTTTGGGTTCCGCCGGGGTTCGCGCATGGCTTCCTTGTGGTGTCCGAGTCTGCTCAGTTTCTCTACAAGACGACCGATTATTGGTTTCCCGAGCACGAGCGCAGCATTGTCTGGAACGATCCGGACATCGGGATCGCGTGGCCGCTGGATGGCGAGCCGCTGCTGGCCGTCAAGGATGCCGCGGGCATGCGGTTGATGGACGCAGATCTTTTTGAGTGAGGTCGTGATGAATTCCGAGTCGACGATCCTCGTAACCGGTGTCACGGGTCAGGTAGGCTTTGAACTGCTGCGCTCGCTGCAGGGGCTCGGCCGCGTGGTGGAGTGCGACCGCTCGATGCTCGATCTGTCTGATCTCGACCGGATCCGTGCTGTCGTGCGGGCGTTGCAGCCGGCCTTCATCGTGAATCCGGCTGCCTATACGGCCGTCGACAATGCCGAGGACGACGTCGATGCGGCAAGACGCATAAATGCCGATGTGCCGCGGGTCCTGGCGGAAGAGGCTGCGCGCAGCGGTGCGGTGCTGATTCACTACTCGACCGATTACGTGTTCGACGGAGCCAAGGCGGGCGCGTATACCGAGACCGATGCAGTGAATCCGCTGAACGTGTATGGGATGACCAAGCTTGAGGGCGAGCGTGCGATCGAGAGCGCAGGGTGCGCGTACCTGACCTTGCGAACCAGCTGGGTATACGGGCGACGTGGCAGGAATTTCTTGCGCACGATGCTCAAGCTGGGCGCGGAGCGACCCGAATTGCGTGTGGTTGCCGACCAGGTCGGCGCGCCGACCTGGTCGAAAACAATTGCAGCCGCGACTGCGCACATCCTCTCCAAAGGGCTGGCGGCCCATGATGAGGCCTGGTGGCAGGCGCGCTCCGGAACCTATCATCTGAGTGCAGCCGGCGAGACGTCCTGGCACGGTTTCGCCAAGGCGATTCTCGGCATCGCGATGGGGGATGACGCACCCGCTGTGGTGCCGATTTCCGCGAGCGAGTTTCCGGTGCGCGCACGTCGCCCGGCGAATTCGCGCTTGTCCCACGGCAAACTCGCCGAGACGTTCGGCTTGCACCTGCCCGATTGGGAATACGCGCTGGGCCTCTGCATGGCCGACTGAAAGGGATCGCCGGTGCATCGCTCGGTATTGACCGGGCGCGTCAGGGTAACGGGCAGTCGAGCAAGCGGCGGATCCCGTCACCGGGTTTTACCGTCTTGTCAGCCTTGCATGCCGAAGCGAACCGCGATCGAGCGGGGATAGAACGATAGAACACTAGCCGAGAATGCCTGTTGCCGCGAAACGGGCGGCCCAGCTGTTTGCGCTCCGGATCCGCGATACCTCGTCGTGTGTCGTCCGGTATTCGAGTGCCTCGACAACGATTGAAGACAGGTTCTCGGATCCGCTCGAGAGGAATGTACCGGGTTCGTCGCACCGTGTTGCCATTTCTCCGAAGGGGGTCGAGATGACCGGTAATCCGAGCGCTCTGTACTCGTAATACTTGATCGGATCGACACCGTCCGTGAGCGAGTTGCGCAGGAACGGAATCAGGCCGACGTCGAAGTCCGACATCGCGGCGAGAGCGGCGGCGTGTTTCAGCGGCGGAAGAATCTGCACGTTCTCGGGCAGCGCGATTTGCGGGGGATGGAATAACGGCCCGATCAATCGAATCGTGTCCGCGGGGCGGCATTGCGCAAGCGCAGCGAGCCATTGCCAGTCGAACCAAGGCCCCATGGTGCCCAAGTAACCCAGTACATGCGGCCCGGCATGATCCGACGTCTTTTCGCGGAACGCCGGAAGGACGGCTGGATCGAGCCCGTTGTGGACCAGCCTGGCGTCAGGCCGAATACTGCTCCAGCTCGAGCGCAAGCCCGAAGACGATACGAAAACCGTGTCGACCTCGCGCGCGACAGCGAGTTCGGTGCGTTTCATCGCCGAGCGCGAAACGCCTCGATAGAACGACGGGAAGTCGTCCATCCTGTCGTAGAGCGACCGGGCGGGACGAGCCGCTCGTAACAAGTCGAGCGCGAGCCCGGACGGCTTCCCGACCGCGAGAAGCGTGTTGCGCTCGGCGCAGAATTGCACGACGCGACGCGTGATGTCACGCCATCCGAATCGATTGATTGCGGTGCCGAGGGGCAGTGGCTCAAGCGGAAGGCTGCGGATGCGGACGACGTCGAGCCAAGGCGGCGCGGCCGTATGCGCGTCGGACTTGCCTTCGCCGGATGGGCGGCGCAAGTCTTGAAGCATGGGCAGGCGGGTTGGATACGGATCGATCCAGAGCACACGGCCATGGGTTTCTTGATGAAACCACTCGACGAACTTGTGAGGTCGCTGTGCAAAGCTGCTCCATGGCACCGGCGACAGATAGACGAGTTGTTCGATCACACGCATTGTTCCCGGATGACGTCGAAAATCCGCTGGGCTGCCTTTCCGTCACCGTAGGGCGAGACGCCGCGTGCAACCTTGCCGTATTCCTCGGCGTTGTCGAGCATCAGTTGGACCGCATTGACGATCGTATCGGTTTGAGTGCCGACGAGCCTGACGACACCGGCTTCGACAGCTTCCGGGCGCTCGGTCTCGTCGCGCAACACCAGGACCGGTTTGCCCAGAGCTGGCGCTTCTTCCTGCACGCCGCCCGAGTCGCTGAGGATGAGGTACGAGCGCTGCATGGCGGCGACGAACGGCACATAGTCGAGCGGCGGGCAGAGTCGGATCCGGGCGTGGTGCGACAGCAGTTCGCGCGTCGTACGCTGGACGTGCGGATTGGGATGTACGGGAAACAGCACCTCGATGTCGTCGTTGGCGTCGACAATCTGGCGAATGGCATGGCAGATCCGTTCGAGCGGGGCGCCGAAATTCTCCCGGCGATGCGCGGTGACCAGGATCAGCCGTTTCGTGTCGTCGATATCGACGCCGCAGGACGGATGTGTCCGCAAGACAGTGTGAAGCGCGTCGATGACGGTGTTTCCGGTCACCCAGATCTGGTCGCTGGGGATGTTTTCATGCAAGAGGTTGTCGCGCGAACTCGCTGTCGGCGCGAAATGCAGCCTTGCGAGGCGCCCCGCGAAAACGCGGTTCATCTCTTCAGGAAACGGATTGCCGAGATCGCGGGTACGCAGGCCTGCTTCAATATGACCGAACGGTATATGCCGATAGAAGCATGCAAGCGCCGTGGCCATGACCGTCGTGGTGTCGCCTTGTCCCAGTACGAGATCGGGACGCTTGTCCACGAGCACGGCATCGATACCGTCAAGCAGACGCGACGTCAGGCTGGCAAGCCCCTGATTCGGACGCATGATGTCGAGATCGACATCCGGTTTGATATCGAAACAGGTCAGGATCTGGTCGAGCAGATCGCGGTGTTGCGCGGTCGCGAGCACGTGCACCTTGAATCCCGGATCCGCTCGCAAACGCAGGATGACCGGCGCCATCTTGATGGCCTCCGGTCGCGTACCTACGACGCACAGTATGGTTCTAGACATGCTGTCGTTACGAATCAATCGATGTAGTCCAGATAGAAATGCGAGTAATCGCGCCACTTCTCCTTGAAGTAGTTCGCGTTGCGAAGGAATAGCTTGCGATAGGCCTCGCTGCCGCTGTCGGCGCCGGTCGTTTGATGGGGCTGATGGCGGATTCCGGACAAATCCCGGTAAGTGACCTTCATTCCGAGTGCCTTGACCTGGAAGCACAGGTCCGTATCTTCAAAGCAGGTCGGGTCATAGAAGGTATCGAATCCTTGCGTCGCATCGAACGTGCGCCGACGCATGAAGAAGCCGCTGGTGCCGAGGAAGCCGATGTCGGCACGATAGCCGTCGCGGATTGCCGCCGCGTTCATCGCCCGATTCGGACAATAGTCGGCGATCATGCCGCCGAGATCGGTGCGCGTGGCGTCGAACCAGCCTGCATTCCATCCGATGACGCCGACGCTCGCGTCGTTTTCCAGGACGTGCAGCGCTTCCTCGAAACCCGACGCGCCCACAAACCACTGATCGCTGTCGAAGAAGACGATGTACTTGCCCGTGCTGTGCTGAACGCCGAGATTACGTCCCGACGAGCAGCCATTCTCCGGGTTGCGGACCAGCCTGACGTTGGGAAATTCGCGCTCGACGAGCTCTGCACCACCATCGGAACTTGCGTTGTCGACGACAATCACTTCCGCTATGTACGGCGCAGCATGCTGGAGCAGGGTCTGCAGGCAGCGTGCGATGATGCCCGCGTTGTTGTGAATCAGGATAACGACGCTGACGTCGTGCCGGGGCTGCGGCGGGCACAGCTGCTCGACGCGGCCGAGCCAACTGTTGCCCGCAACGAAGATGTCGTCGTTTTGTATGACGGGTTCTGCCGCAGCGAGTGCGCCGCATTGCGCCGCGAACGACGCAAGGTCCGTGCGAACGTGTAACAGCGGGGTGGCTGTCACGCCAAGTTCCATCGAACACACGACCGGCTTGCGCTGAAGCAGCGCTGCATAAATACCTGCGGTGGAGTCGGCGCTGCGCAGGCTCCGCGCGCCAAGCGGGAAGAACATGAAATCCGCATGGGCGATGTAGGCCGGCACTTCGCTCGTGTGCCGCATGCCAAGCATGACGACGTTATCCGGCAGGCCCGGCGTCAGTTGCCCGTCGGCGATCACGCAGAACGTGACGTTGACGTTGCGCTCCGCGGTTTCCTTGAGCCACTGGTAATCCACCGAGTCGAGTCCGTCGACCGAGTAGAACAGTGCGACGCTGCGGCGCTTGGACGGCATGTCGCCCGGACGGTTGTACTGCTTGTAGACGTCGAAGACCGTATGAACCGCGGCACCGGGCAGCAGCTCGATTTTTTCCCGGGCACGCTGCGGGATGGTGTCTGCAAGTGCCGGCATGCCGACGGTGCATCGATCGGCATCGACGGCGATCGACTCGAGGATGCGCATGGCCTGGCCATCGTGGCTCCAGTCCTGTGCGACGTCGAGGATTGTTTCGAGCCCGCGATTGCGCGCGAACTCGAAAAAGGGTGTGACCCGGGAGTCGGGCACGCCGATGATCAATTTCGCGCTTTCCGATACCTGACCGAAAATGTCCTCGATCTTCGTCGGATCGATATATTCGTGAATCAATCCGGGAATGCGGGGCGTGAGCGGCGCGGGTGTCGATCCCGTATCCGGAGGCGCGACCAGATAGACAACGCGATGGCCCGCGGCGAGCGCCGTCGTGGTCAGTTGTGCGTAGCGATGCCCGGAACCAGCCCAGTCGTACGCGTGAGCGGCGATGACGATGATTTCTTCGCGTTGCAGCTTGGCTGCTGCGCGGAACGAGAGGCGTTGATCTTCCGCAGTCGGACTGCCGCTTGCCACTTCGATGGCGGCCTGCTGGATCTGCTGCTGTGCTTGCTGATACCGGTAATGGCGTCGTGCAGCAGACACGAGCGCGCGTACGCCGCCATTGCGCAGAATATAGGCGGCACGGCTCATGTAGGTGAGAGGGGCGGACATGTACCGGCGAAAAAGCATAGAGGATCCCGAAGTGGAGTGAATTGCGGCTGCGGCCACATTGGGTTGCGGGGGTGCTTCGGACTCGGCGTGACCCTGCTCGAATTGCCGGATCGTTGCCTTGAGGCTTGAAATTTTATCAGCTTGTTCCTCCGCCGCTTTTCGAGCGGAGTCCTTGAGCGTCGTCGTTTGCGCGGCATGCACTTGTGACGCGTGCTTGACGAACGCTTCCGCCGCGAGCAGTTTATGGTTCGCCAGTTCCAATCGGTTCTGAAGCTCGGCGACCTGTTCTTCCTGTTGCGCAAGCTGTGCGTCGCGGAAATGCAGCAAATCCACTGTTTTCCCGAGTTCCGTCTCAAGCTGGCCGACCCGTGCGTCTTTCTCGGCGAGTTGTGAATCGCGGTAGCGCAGCAGGTCGAGCGCCTTCTCGCTCATGCGAGCGGCGCCATTCTTTTGCCAGACGAGCTGCTCGAGCCATGTGCTCATCCAATCCAGCTGCTGGCTGCTCCAGCGGCGCGGGGTTCCGCCCGACGCGGAGCGAACGGCCGCAAAAGCGTGGTCCAGGACGGTTGAATGTACGCACGCCGAAGCGTTTAGCGCATCGAGCTTTTCCTGCGCGATGATCCAGGGTGCGCCATCCGGGTGTGTCAGCCTGCGCACCGCGGCAGTGAAGTCTGCTGCGTCGTCGTTCAGTTGAAGGCGCAGCGACGCCGGAAGGCCCGCCATATCGTGCGCACGCGCCATCTTGACGTCATATTCCAGTGCCGCGACCGGGATCGATTTTCCGAGTGCGAGGATGCTTCCGTGCAGGCGCATCGAGAACGCGGCGTCGCACTCGCCGATAACCGCGAATGCCTCGTCGGGCGTGATCCCGTCAATGATGACGCTTTCGATATGGGGCGACACCGCGAGCTTGAGGTGCTCGAGAAAGGATCGATCGGTGAGACGCTCGTGGTCGCCGACGCTCCATTGAAAGCCGAGCCACACGATCGACCAGCTGTCGTCCAGCGCTTCATTCAACGCGGAGACGAGTTTTTCTTCCCAGTTCCGGTTGAACTCCCACGATCGGGCAATGACCGCCAGCTTCTTCTTTGTCCCCAACGGGGCGAGCTTGCCGGAAACGTCGACTTCGGCGGGCGGGCGGCTGACGAATGCCCAGCCCGGATCGGCGCCGACGGGAATGTCCCGACTTACGCCGATATCGTGCAGAAGCGCCTCGGAGTCCGTATCGCGCAGCGAAACGTGATCCACATGCGTGAACACGTCGCGCGTGATGTCGCGGCTGTCCGGGTTGACCAGCGGTCCGACGCCGTGTGCCCAGATGACCGTGCGGACCCCGAACTGCCGAGCCATGTAAAAAATCCGCGCATAGCCCGCGATATCGTTTTGGGTCGGGTCGTAAAGTGCCTCGACGTTGAACGGATGATGATCCTGAAAGATGCCGCCACCGCCGAATACCAGCAGATCGGCGTCAGACAGTGCGCGGCCGACGGCACCGAGATTGAAATAGTCGACGGCGGCGATGCCGTGGGCATGCGTCGTATATTCGGGGTTGATGCTCAGTGCGACGAGCTCGCCGCCGCGCTCCCGAACCTGGCGAGCGAGCAGGCCCAGCAACAATTCGTCGCCGACGTTGGGTGCGCCGTAATAGCCGACCGCGACGACCTTGATGCTGCGCGCTTGCATGGTGTCGTTCTCCGTCATCATTCGAACTCGAATACCGGACACGGCGCGAGCCACCCCGATCCACTGTTGTTTTCCGGAAGCACGTCGATGTGGCCGCCATAGGGCAGGCGCGCGTGCCGCTTGTATTCGCCGGAGGCGATATCGCCGACGCCGACCGCCAGCACATAGCGGTTGCCGGAGAAGCTCGCGCGCATCTTCCAGGTGAACTGGTACGTTCCGGCGGACAGGGGCGGCAGCGCAATATTCATGTGCTGGGTGGTCGCGCTCCACAGCACGATATCGTCGATGCTTTTGATCTGAAGTCCGAAGCAAGGCTTCGGGTTCGGCTCGGACACGCTGATCGATACGACGACGCGGAACGCTTCATTGAACGAGAAGGTCGTGCGTTCCTTGCCGTTCGCATCCTCGATCTTCACGTCGAGAATCGACGTCCGGTCCGACATGGCCGTCATGGCATCGCTTACCGCCGAGCTGGCGGGGGAATCGGTGTCGGTGTGCTGTGTCGGCACCTCGATGTCGATCGCGCTCCCGCCTTCTTCGTCGACGAGGTCGTTCGCATAGAGCTTGACCACGTCGCGGCACGGGCCGTCCTTTACCAGCCGGCCCCGCTTCAGGTAGATGGCCCGGTCGCAGTACTCGACGAGGGTGTTGGTGGAGTGTGTTACCAGCAGGATCGTGACGCCTTCCTTCTGCATCTTCCGGATCCGCGTCAGGCATTTGGTCTGAAACGCGGTATCGCCGACCGCAAGTGCCTCGTCGACCACCAGGATATCGGGGGAGACGTGAATGGCTACCGCGAATGCGAGCCGGACGTACATGCCCGACGAGTAGGTCTTGACGGGCTGGTCGATGAATTCGCCGATGTCGGCGAACGCTTCGATTTCGTGAAAACGCGCGCGGATTTCTTCCGACGTGATGCCCATGATCCGTGCAGACAGCATCACGTTCTCGCGGCCGCTGAATTCCGGATTGAACCCGGCGCCGAGTTCCAGCAGTGCGGAGATCCGGCCGTTGACCGTGACCGAGCCGTCGCTCGGCGACAGCGTGCCGGCAATGATTTGCAGCAACGTCGACTTTCCGGAACCGTTTCTGCCAATGATTCCGATGGTCTCGCCCCGCCGGACGGGGAAAGAGACGTCGTGCAGCGCCCAGAAATCGCGACCGTATTGCCGGGAATTGCTCCCAGGGAGCTTGATGCGAGTCGCGAGCGAGTGCCGCAGCCGGTCCGCCGGTTTGTCGTAGATACGGAAGCACTTGGAAAGGTGCTCGACGTTGACGAGCAGCTGTTCCGTTTGGCTTGTAGGTTCAGGCTCGCGAGTTTGCATGAGAGGGAGCGAGTTAGCTTTCACGTGTTCAGCGCAGGCGGAAAAAAGACGATCGCACAGTAGGCTCAGGGGTCGGATGCTGACTTGCCTCGCGGCCACCACGGTGGCACGGCGAGGTCAGCATTCGTTCGGTTACCGCGAATGCATCAGCCTATTGTAGAGGTCCCGTTTGGTGCGAACGCACGCATCGAGATCATACTTGTCCTTCAGGAGCTGACGGGCGTTCGTGGACAGCGTCGCCAGCATCTCGCGATTCTGGGCGAGCTCGATGATCGAGTCGGCAAATTCAGCCGCCGTATCGCAAATGACGATATCCCGACGGTTGACGGCGCCCAGCCCCTCGCAGCCCTTTGCCGTGCTGAGAACGGGAATGCCGTTGCTCATCGCTTCCAGAATCTTGACGCGCACGCCGCCGCCTGAAAGCAGGGGAACAAACAGTAGATGTGCATCCGCCAGAATCGGGTCGAGCGACGGCACGAAGCCGTGAACGAAGATGTGTCGTCCGTCGTGCAGCGCCTTGAGATCGTCCGGCGGGTTGCCTCCAGTGAAATGGAGCTTGATGTTGTGCGTCTCGAGCTTGTCGCGTACCAGTGGGAGAATGTCGCGGACAAACCACGCAACGCCTTCCGCATTCGGATACCACCAGAAGCCACCCATCCAGAGCAGGTTGACCTCGTTGGTCGGCTTCGCTCGGTAGTCGGTGTCCTTGATCGGGAAGCACAGCGGCAAATAGTGCTTCTCCACGGGCGCCTTCACGCGCTCCATGTCTTCGCGTGAAATGAACGTCATGGCGTCGAAGCGCCAGACGTTGTCGATTTCGACGCGTCGGGCGTTGCGGCGGCTGATCTCGGCGATGCGCGCGACCGCTGCTTTTTTCCAGCCTGTCAGCTGCGCGGGAATCCAGAACGGGAAGAGATCGGATTCGATGTTGTGACTGACCAGGACGGCCGGCAACGCCGGGAAGAACTTGCGGAAAAAGGCCAGATGACTGCTGTGCACCTCAAGCATGTCGATCTTCTTTTCCTTGACGATCCTGCGGGCACTGCGAATTGACGCAGGGCTGAAGTAGCTCGCATCCATGAACGGAAGGCCATGGAAGCAGTGGACCAGTGAATGCCATGCTCGTCCGGGCGTACCCATGTCGGCAGGCATGGCAGCCCGCGGCTCCACGTGGACCGATTTGAAATGTCGTTCATATAGCGAACGATTTTCCTCGATCTTCTTTTTTTCCTCGTCTCCACCGATGGTGAACAGATGGAAATCATACTCGTCGACCAGCGGCGCGAGCGTATTCATCACGTAGATCGGGCCCCCCGCGCTGGCAGGAAGCGGCGGGGACAGCGTAAAAACGAGGATGCTCTTTTTCTGCATATTAGCCACGGGATTCGTCAAACACGTCGGTGTCGAAGAAAGGAGAAAAGTCGGTCAGATAGGCAATGTCGGGATTGCGTTGACCGATGATTTTTGCGGGCACACCACCGACCACGGTGAAATCCGGGACGTCCTTCGTGACGACCGCGCCGGCCGCGACGACTGCGCCTTTGCCGATCGTCACGCCTGGCAGGATAATGGCGCGCGCGCCCAGCCATGCGTGGTCGTGGATGGTCACGACGCCGCCGATCGACATGAAACCCGGGTGGTTGTGATCGTGATGCAGGCTGAGAAGGCAGCACTGGAACGAGATGTTGACGTTGTTTCCGATCTCGATGCCCGTGCGACCGTCCAGGTAGATCTCACGATTGAGCACGCAGTTGTCGCCGATGCGCACGTTGCAGCGTGTGTGGTACCCGGTGAAGAACTGCCGCATGCTGACGTGCGTTCGTTGGCCGATGACGATACCCAGCACGCGTCGATAGTAGAAGTTGCGGACTCTTTCAATCGGCATGCGCGCAATGAAGTTGTTGCCGATGTAGTACTTGAGCGCGGCCAGAAAAAAATACGTCGACGACGCTAGCAGGCGGGCCTTGATCCTGCTTTTCATGCGGCCTCGGAAGCTTGCATTGGTCATGATGTGAGGGAGCGGTTGATCAGACGGTTGCTGTCGTCGCGCGCCGGAAAGGACGACGACTGCAACCGCCTTTGCGCGATGGCAGAAGGCTAGCTTCGACCGTAGTTGTCGTCGAAGCGGACGATGTCGTCTTCGCCGAGGTAGTCGCCGCTCTGGACTTCGATCATCACGAGGTCGACGACGCCCGGATTGGTCAGACGGTGCTTGTGTCCGGCCGGGATATAGGTCGATTCATTGGTGCGCAGGTAAAACTCCTCGTCGTTGTTGACGACGAGGGCCATGCCGCTCACCACGATCCAGTGTTCGCTGCGATGATGATGCAACTGCAGGCTGAGGCTTGCGCCCGGTTTGACCTCGATTCGCTTGATCTTGAAGCGGGTGCTTTCTTCGAGAACCGTATACATGCCCCACGGACGGCCTACCGTTCGATGTACCCGGAAGGTTTCGTGGCCTTGCGACTTGAGGGCCGCGTAGACGTGCCGAACGTCTTGCGCGCGATTGCGATCGGCAATGAGGAGTGCGTCGGGGGTGTCGACGACCAGGAGGTCCTTGACGCCTACGGCGCCGACCAGCCGGTTGTCGCTACGGATGTAGCAATTGCTGACATCGTGGAGCAGCGCTTCGCCGTCCACACGATTGCCGTGGTCGTCCGGTTTCAACAGGTCGCCGAGCGCATTCCACGAACCGATATCGCTCCAGCCGATATCGCAGCGCACGACCTCAACCTTGTCGGAGCGCTCCATCAGCGCGTAGTCGATCGAAATATCGGGCGTGCGATTCAGCAGGTCACCGTTCAGTTCGACCAATGAAACGCCGCCGCCTTCCGACTGACGAGACTGCGCGATGCATGCACGCGTGGCTTCGAGCACGTCGGGGCAATGTTTTGCCATTTCCGCCAGCAGGAATGCGGCGGTAAAGCAGAACATGCCGGAGTTCCACAGGAACGATCCCGACTCGACGTATTGCCTGGCCACGTCCACCGTCGGCTTTTCCACGAATCGCTTGACCCGCGTGCCGTCTGCCTCGATGTATCCGTATGCGGTTTCCGCAAACGTCGGCGTGATGCCGAAGGTGACCAGCGCACCCTTGAGCGCCAAGGCGGCAGCTTCCTGGACGGCGGTCGCGAAGGCGGCATCGTCTGTCACGAGGTGGTCCGCGGGAAGCACCAGCAGGATTGCATTTTCGCCGAGCGTTGCGGCAACACGCAGCGCGGCGGCTGCGATCGCGACGGCCGTATTGCGGCCGAACGGCTCGAGGATGAACGACGTCGACAGATGCCCGGTATTGACGGTGCTGAATTCGTCGCTTGTCTTGAAGTACAACTCGCGGTTCGTGACGGTCACGACTTCGGTGACGCCCGGAAGCTGGGCGCCACGCTTGAATGCCTTTTGCAGCAGGCTCTCGCCATCTTCGAGGCGGATGAACGGCTTCGGATGGGATTCGCGCGAAACGGGCCACAGGCGAGAGCCTGCGCCGCCACACAGGATGGTGGGAACTATTTGGGGCTGCGTCGACATGTGCAGAATATCTCCGGTGATTGCTCTATCGCGTCATGATCCGATCGGTCGGCGATCTATCCGCGTGCCCGGCCACTGCCACTGATGCAAGGCGGCAGGCGAGCGCGCTGGCATGGATTACAGGACGTCTGCGAATCCCTTTCGGGTCCGCTGGAACCACCAGAATCCGAACCACGCGAGAAGCAGCGATGCGATCATGCAGGTTAGCCAGTTCGTCCAGTCGGGGGGGTGCCCGAAGATCAGCGTGTTGCGTCCCTCTTCGATGATGAACGTAAGGGGGTTGAGTTCGATCCAGGACCGATACTGTGGCGGCAGATTCGACACGGGGTAGAAAACCGGCGACAGGAACATCAGCACTGACGTGATGACACCGGTAATCTGCGAAATGTCTCGAATGTAGACGCCCAAAGCCGACAGAAACCATGCGAGCCCCAGTGAGCCGACGATCAGCGGCAGCATGACGACGGGGAACAGGATGGCGGTCCAGGGCAGCGAGTGGATAAGGATGCACTCGGCGATGATCAGGACCAGCAGGCTGATCGCGCTGTGGAACAGCGCTGACGCGAGCGCGACCACCGGCAGTATCTCGAGCGGGAAAATAACCTTCTTGACGTAGTTGACGTTTGCAAGGATCAACGTCGGCGCCCGGTTGATGCACTCTGCCAGCAGGCTGTGGAGGATCAGGCCGACGAACAGGACGATCGCGAAGCTTGCCTTGTCGTCGCTCGTGGTACCCCACCGCGACTTGAAGATGACGGAGAAGAAGAAGGTGTAGACGACGAGCATCAGCACGGGATTGAAGAACGACCACGCAAGACCCATTGCTGACCCGCGATAGCGCCCGACGACCTCGCGTTGAGTCATTTGCAGAATCAGTCCGCGATTACGGTAAATGCTACGGGCGATCGCTATCGGCGATGCCGGGTGCTTCGAGTTCGGATTCATCAAGTTGCGTGTCGTTGCATTCGGATCGGTGATGGAGCCCCCAACCCCTCGCCCACGTGGCGCAGCCATTGTTGCGGGGTGTCGTGAGTCTGAAAAAGGCGGCAATCCAGTTGGCCGCGACGTTTCAATGTGCTCCCGACTTCAATCCTGAGCGATCGGGCAAACAAGGTGCCATCGCCCGCAACGTATTCTAATGCAGGCCATCCGTCCAGCCCTGGACTGAAGCGCTCTCTGCCTTGATTGGCGGCGCTTGGTGACGCTGGGTTGAGACCGGACCGGTACCGACTGACGACGGCTCGCCCATGGAAACCAAGCATGATCGCCGGAATGCCGATGACGCGCAATAGATGTTAATGTTTTCACATCTTTTAACAACTAGGCGTCCGGCGGGGGATTGACATGCTCAGGCCTCCTGGTGTTTATGAGATACGGCATTCGGCGCCGCGAGAGAGGCGCGTCCTGGAAGGGGCGCGTATCTCGTGCTGGAACCCGTCCGGCCGTGGCTCGCCCTGGTCGCCGATCAGGGCCGAACGCGTTGGGCCGGCACGGATCGAGGGCAGCGGCATTGCACGGCGTCCCGGGACGGGCGCGTCCGGCAAGGGTGCGAGCAGTTAGAATTGCACCCGTATCGCGAGCACGCGGCAGGCATTCCCTGCACGCCTGACAAATGAGTAAGCCCGCTGTCTCCCAGACGGGCCAGCCAACCCATCGCGCTTGCTGCAGTCAAGCGCTTAGCCGAATTCCGGATGAATGTCATAAGCGCCCCACAACGTCAGTCCGATGACGTCGATGGTCTCTCCATTTCCCTGGTCGTATACCGCCCCGATATCGCGCAACTGCGGCAGACGCTCGACAGTCTCGGCGCAGCGTGCGAGAACCTGCGGGTGGTTTCACCTGAATACCCCGTCGAGCTGTTCCTGGTCGACAACGGCGGACTCTGCGACATTTCGGGGGCGGTCGACCGGCTCAGCGCGCAAGGCGTGGCATGCCGAATATTGACGGGGCATGGCAACGTCGGTTATGGGCGTGGCCACAATCTTGCGATCGAGCATTCCAGCGGGTCGTTGCACTTGATCCTGAATCCGGATATCGATCTGGATCCGCAGGCATTGGTGTTGGCCCGTACGTTTTTCAAATCGCACGCCGATACGGGCTTGATCGCTCCCTGGGTCGGGGACGGAGCAGGCGGGTTTCAGTATCTCTGTCGCCGGTTTCCGTCGATCGTCGACCTGCTGGTTCGCGGCTTCTTGCCAACCTGGGCCAGACGGCCGTTCCGGAAGCGACTTGCCCGCTATGAAATGCGCGATACCATCGACGGCATGTCCGTCGTCTGGGATCCCCCAATCATCAGCGGTTGTTTCATGCTGTTTCGAACGAACGTGCTGAAGACGCTAGGGGGCTTTGACCCTCGTTATTTCCTGTATTTCGAGGACTATGACTTGAGCTTGCGCACCCACAATGTCGCGCGTGTCGCCTATGTCCCGTCCATCCGCGTGATTCACCACGGCGGAGGCGCCTCGCGCAAGGGCTTCGCGCACATTCGGATGTTCGCAGTGTCCGCGCTGAAGTTCTATAGCCGGTTCGGCTGGAGGTTGTGGTGAGCCGCATTGTCGTAACCGGTGCGAACGGTTTCGTCGGCCACGCTGTGTGCCGACTTGCGCTGGCGGCGGGGCATACCGTCACGGCGCTGGTGCGCCGGCCGGGTGGGTGTATCGAGGGCGTGCGAGAGTGGGTGCACGACGCACCTGACTTCGAGGGAGTCGCTGGTGCGTGGCCCGATGATTTGCAGGCCGATTGCGTGATCCATCTGGCCGCGCGGGTACACGTGATGCACGACAAATCCTCCGATCCGGACGCCGCCTTCGATGCGACCAACGTAGCGGGCACGTTGCGGGTTGCCGATGCCGCGCGCATGCATGGTGTGCGCCGGTTCGTCTTCGCGAGCAGCATCAAGGTAGTCGGCGAGGGCGACGCGGGCGTACCGCTCGCGGAGGATACCGTCCCGGACCCGCAGGATGCATATGGGCGCTCGAAGCTGCGTGCCGAGCAGCAGTTGGCACGGCTCGGTGAGGCCGGTCTCGAAGTCGTCGTCGTCCGTCCGCCGCTCGTCTACGGGCCGGGGGTACGCGCCAATTTCCTCCGGATGATGGATGCCGTATTCCGCGGTGCGCCATTGCCCTTGGCCGCGATTCCTGCTCGTCGCAGCGTTGTCTATGTCGACAACCTTGCCGATGCCCTGCTGCACTGCGCAATCGATCCGCGTGCGGCGGGCGAGTGCTTCCACGTCGCTGACGACGATGCGCCCTCGGTTGCCGGATTGCTGCGGATGGTCGGTGACGCGCTCGGCAAGCCGGCAAGGCTGTTCCCGGTGCCGGCAGGTGCGTTGCGCGCGCTCGGTCGGCTGACCGGTCGAAGCGCTGTCGTCGATCGCCTGACGGGCAGCCTGCAGCTCGACACTGGGCGCTTGAGGCGGGTACTGAATTGGCATCCGCCCTATACGACGCGGCAGGGCCTCGAGGCAACGGCCGCATGGTATCGTTCGCGCCACTTACAGAAATAGGCAACATGCACTTCACGATTAACACGTGGTTTGCCGCGGTAGCAGTGGCAACGGGCGCGGCCGTCGCCACGACGACGATCCTGCGCGTGCTGCTCGCCACCGGACTGGCGTGGCGACTTGCCACCGACATCCCAAATGAGCGCTCGCTGCATACGCGCCCGACGCCGCGCGTCGGTGGCTGGGGCATCGTGCCGGTCTGCGTTGTCGCATTGCTGTGGCTCGCGCCACAGATGTGGTTCATCGCCGTGGCGGCGGCGGGGCTGGCGGCCTTGTCGCAGCTCGACGATCGGCGCGGGCTACCCGCTCGTGTGCGGTTTGCGGCGCATTTGACCGCGGTCGTGGCGCTGATCGTCATCTACCCGGCCGCCGCCCCATGGTGGCTGCTCGTGGGGATTGGTTTCGTGATGGTCTGGCTGACCAATCTCTACAATTTCATGGACGGAGCGGACGGCCTCGCCGGCGGCATGGCGCTGTTCGGCTTCGGAGCCTACGCCGTTGCGGCACTGTCCGGCGCGCAACCGTCCCCGGATCTCGTCGTCGCGGGCGGGGCGATCGCGGGGGCCGCGTTCGGCTTTTTGCTGCTGAACTTCCATCCGGCGCGACTGTTTCTTGGCGACGCAGGTTCGATCCCTCTCGGATTCATGGCCGGCGCGCTCGGCTATTGGGGCTGGCACGGTGGCATTTGGCCGGTCTGGTTTCCGGCGGCGGTGTTCGCTCCGTTTATTGCCGATGCATCTGTAACGCTTCTGAGACGTTTGTTACGCGGAGAAAAGTTCTGGCAAGCGCACCGGGAGCACTATTATCAGAGGATGGTGCGTTCCGGCATGAGTCACGAGCGTACTGCCGTTTATTGGTACCTCATCATGCTCCTGGGCATCGTCGTCGCTTTCTGGGCGCTCGGTCGTCCTGTCCTGCTGCAATGGTTGGTGTTCCTGGCGTGGTATGGCGTGCTGATGTGTATCGGCGTGGCGATCGACATGCGCTGGCGCCGGCTGCGGACGGTCATTGATAACAATTCGTGAGGTCTCTCGCCGATGTTGCGATCCAAAGCATCATGGCTGTCACTCAGTGCTTTCCTGTTCGATCTGCTGGCGGTTGTCGTCGCGTGGTTGTTCGCCTATCTCGTTCGCTTCAACGGTAGCGTTCCGCCCGATTTCCTGAGGGGCTCGCTGACTGCGCTCGCCTGGGTGCTTCCCGTCTATGCGCTGACGTTCCACCTGTTCGGCCTGTATCGCGGACTGTGGGTGTTCGCGAGCCTGCCGGACCTGGTGCGGATTTCGAAGGCGCTTGCGGGCGGCGGCGTGATTGTGATGATCGGTGCCGTGATGTTCCAGCCGTCGCCGATCATCCCGCGTTCCGTGCTGCTGGTCTCCCCGCTGATGCTGTTCCTGATGATGGGCGGCGCTCGTGCGCTGTATCGCGCGATGAAGGAGTTTTACCTGTACGGCGGCCTCGTCGGGCAGGGCAAGCCGGTGCTCGTGATCGGCGCGGGCACGGCAGGCGCGAACCTGGCACGCGAATTGTCGCGCTCGGGCGAATGGCGTCTCGTCGGCCTGCTGGATGACGACAAGACGAAGCAGGGCCGCGAAATCTACGGCTACAAGGTGCTCGGCTCGCTCGACGACGTCGCGCACTGGACCGAGGCACTGAAGATCGAATACGCGATCGTGGCGATTCCGTCCGCGTCGGTCGAGGTGCAGCGCCGGACGGCGACCCTCTGCGTGCGCGCCGGCTTGAAAGTGATGGTGCTGCCGTCGCTGACCGCACTGATGCCGGGGCAGGGCTTCCTGTCCCAGATCCGCGAGATCGACCTCGAGGATCTGCTCGGCCGCGACGCCGTGACGATCGACACGCCGCACGTCGAGGCGCTGCTTCGCGGTCGTGTCGTGATGGTGACGGGCGCTGGCGGCTCGATCGGTTCCGAGCTGTGCCGGCAGATCCTGCGTTTCGCGCCAGCGCAACTCGTCGCGTTCGACCTGTCCGAGTACGCGATGTACCGCCTGACCGAGGAACTGCGCGAGCGCTTCCCCGATCAGCCGGTCGTGCCGATCATCGGCGACGCGAAGGATTCCCTGCTGCTCGATCAGGTGATGTCCCGCCACGTACCGCATATCGTGTTCCATGCGGCGGCCTACAAGCACGTGCCGCTGATGGAGGAGCACAACGCATGGCAGGCGCTGCGCAACAACGTGCTCGGCACGTATCGCGTGGCCCGTGCGGCGATCCGCCACGACGTGCGTCACTTCGTGCTGATCTCGACCGACAAGGCGGTCAATCCGACCAACGTGATGGGCGCGAGCAAGCGCCTCGCGGAAATGGCCTGCCAGGCGTTGCAGCAGACGAGCGGGCGCACTCAATTCGAAACCGTGCGTTTCGGCAACGTGCTGGGCAGCGCGGGCAGCGTGATTCCGAAGTTCCAGCAGCAGATCGCGAAGGGCGGCCCGGTGACGGTCACGCATCCGGAGATCACGCGTTTCTTCATGACGATCCCGGAGGCGTCGCAACTCGTGCTGCAGGCGTCGAGCATGGGGCACGGGGGAGAGATCTTCATTCTCGACATGGGCGAGCCGGTGAAGATCGTCGATCTCGCATGCGACCTGATCCGCCTGTACGGTTTCTCGGAAGATCAGATCCAGATCGAGTTCACCGGGCTGCGGCCCGGCGAGAAGCTCTACGAGGAGCTGCTCGCGGACGACGAGGCGACGACGCGCACCCCGCATCCGAAACTGCGGATCGCGCGTGCGCGGGAAGTACCGGACAATTTCCTCGACGAGCTGCTGCCGTGGCTGATGCAGCATCGTGTCCTGCCCGATGACGAAGTGCGGCGAGACCTGCGGCGCTGGGTGCCGGAATACCAAACGGCCGTTACCCCGACGCTGCAGAGCGTGCCGTCGGTGCGCGTCGTATCGAACGGGTAACTTGGCCGGGCGGCGGTTCGAACCGCATGGCAATGACGAAAAAAAACGCCCCGCGGGGCGTTTTTTTTGATGAAGCCGGCAGGCCGTTCAGTGGCTGCGCCGCTCCTTCCTCACCACCATCCACCGCGGCACGCGGAACCGTACGATGCTGAGATACAGCCACACGTAGGTCAGCGCGAACAGCAAGACGAACACGAACAGGTGCACCGTGTGCCGCCAGAACAGCGTCGCGGGTATCACCGCGACGAGACACAGCAGCCACAGGTACGGCGACGTCAGCGAATTGCGGCGCGTGAGGTCGTGCGCGTGTTTCGTGCCGACGGCCCAGCGCATCAGCCGCTTGTACACGAGCATGTGCAGGTGCACGCCGTCCGGAATCCCCGGCGACATCCCACGAATGAATTTCTTCCGGTAGATCGAGAAGCAGGTCTCGAAGATCGGGTACATGAACAGCAGCACCGGGTACCAGGCCGACACTTCGCGGTTGCGCATCACGAGCATGATCGCGAGTTCCGCGAGCATGAAGCCGATGAAATAGGCGCCGCCGTCGCCGAGGAAGATCAGCCCGGCCGGGAAATTCCACAGGAAGAAGCCGAGCACGGCACCCATCATGATGATCGACGCCGACATGACGACCGGGTCGCGGACCTGGAACGCCACGTAAGCGAGCGATGCGAACATCATGAAGCTGACCATCGACGCGAGCCCGTTGAAGCCGTCGATGATGTTGACCGCGTTCGCGAGCGCCGCGACCGCGAGCACGGTGATGAACGCCGAAATGGCCGCGTAGTGGAGCAGGAAGTCGAGCGGCGGCACGCTGATGCGCGTGACCGCGATACCCATCAGCCAGAACGCGAGCGCGGCCGCGCCCATCGTGCAGAGCAGCCGCGCGCGCGGCGACACGCGTTTGGTCAGGTCCTCGACGAGGCCGGACAGAAACGCCGGCAGCCCGCAGGCCGCGATGCCGAGAATACTGCCCGCGATCGTCGGATAGTGCCGGGACAGAATCAGCGCGGCCACGACGACCCCGGCGAGGATCCCGATGCCCCCCACGCGCGGCACGGGCCGCACGTGGAATTTCTGCACGCCGGCCAGGTCGCTGTCGACCGAGAATTTCTCGTGAAGGTGCGCGTAGCGCACGATGAACAGCGTGACGAGCAGGGAGACGATGAAGCCGGACGCGAAGCTGAGCATGGGATCGCTCGAAAAATGGACAGCGGATTATACAAAACCGCGCGGGTTCCCCTCCTGCCATCGCCAGTGGTCGACACACATTTCCTCGATGCCGAGCGTCGCGCGCCAGCCGATGATGTCGGCCGCGGCCTGCGGGTTCGCGTAGCACTCGGCGATGTCGCCCGGGCGGCGCGCGACAAGTTCGTACGGCACCGGGCGGCCCGATGCCTTCTCGAACGCGCGCACGACTTCCAGCACGCTGTAGCCCTGGCCCGTGCCGAGGTTCACGACGAAGCTCGCGTCGCGTTTCGCGAGCGCGTCGAGCGCGGCGATGTGCCCCTTCGCGAGATCGACGACGTGGATGTAGTCGCGCACGCCCGTGCCGTCCGGCGTCGGGTAGTCGGAGCCGAACACGCGCAGTTTTTCCAGCTTGCCGACGGCAACCTGCGCGACATACGGCATCAGGTTGTTCGGGATGCCGGCCGGATCCTCGCCGATCAGCCCGCTCGCGTGCGCGCCGACCGGGTTGAAGTAGCGCAGCGTCGCGATGCGCCACGTCGGGTCCGACACCTCGAGATCGCGCAGGATCTGCTCGGCGATCAGCTTCGACTGGCCGTAAGGATTCGTCGCGGACAGCGGGAACGACTCGTCGATCGGCGAGCGCTCGGGCACGCCGTACACGGTCGCGGACGAGCTGAACACGAACTGCTTCACGTTGCGCTCGCGCATTACCTTGAGCACGGCGAGCAGGCCGCCGAGGTTGTTCTGGTAGTACTCGAGCGGCTTCTCGACCGATTCGCCGACGGCCTTGAGCGCCGCGAAATGGATCGTGCCGGTGATCGGATGCGCGTCGAACACCTTGGCGAGCGCGGCTTCGTCGCACACGTCGACCTGATGGAACGCGGGCGTCTTGCCGGTGATCCGCTCGATGCGGCGCACGGATTCGGCCTTGCTGTTGACGAGGTTGTCGACGATCACGACATCGTAGCCGTTGTCGAGCAACTCGACGGCCGTGTGCGAGCCGATGTAGCCCGCACCGCCGGTAACGAGGATGGTGCCTTTAGCGGTCATTGCAGATGCGCTCCTTCAGAGGGTGATGCCGGTTAGCGAATGGATGGTTCGCCGGTAGCGTTCGACGACCTGCTGTTCGTCGAATTCCGCCACGACCTTCTGCCGGCCGCGCGCGCCCATCGCGTCGCGTCCGGCCGTTCCGAGTTCGATCATGCGGAGCAGCTGCTCCGCGAGGCTCGCGCTGTCGCGTGCGCGGCACAGGAAGCCCGTGTCGCCGTCGGCGACGACGTCGCGGCAGCCCGGCACGTCGGTCGCGACGATCGGGCGCCCCATCGCCGATGCTTCCATCAGCGTGCGCGGCACGCCTTCGCGGTACGACGGCAGCACGACGCAGTCGGCCGCCGCGATATGGGGGCGCACGTCGTGCGCTTCGCCGAGATACTCGACGACGCCTTCGCCGACCCACGCATCGACATCCGCGCGGCCGATCGCGCTCGGATTGTCGACGCCGAGCGGCCCGAGCAGCTGGAAGCGCGCGTTCGGGAAGCGCTCGCGCACGACGCGCGCGGCCTCCACGTATTCGCGCACGCCCTTGTCCCACAGCAGGCGGCCGATCAGGATGAAGACGGGCGCGCTGCCGGCCGGCAGCGGCACCGGCGCGAACTGTTCGAGATCGACGCCTTCGCCGTGCAGCAGCCGCGCGCGATCGGGATGCGCGAGCAACTGCTCGTCGGTGAAGGTGGCGAGATCGTCGCGGTTCAGGAACCACACTTCACGCGGGAAGCGGAACGCGAACCGGTACAGGCGTTTCGCGACGCTCGCCGCGCGGCTCTTCTGGATGAAGACGTAACCGAGCCCGGTCGTCACCGCGATCGACGGCACGCGCGCGAGCCACGCGGCGACCGAGCCGTAGATGTTCGGCTTGATCGTGTAGTGAAACACGAGATCGGGCTGCAGCGCGCGGTAATGACGGAACAGTGCGGCAAGCGTGCCGAGGTCTTCGCGCGGGCTCGTGCCTTTCGACGCGACCGCGAGCGCCACGTAGCGGCAGCCCATCTGCTCGAGCAGGGGCACCGTGCGGTCGTGCGGTGCGATCACGATGACGTCGGCGCCGCGCGCGACGAGTGCGCGGATCAGCCCGTGGCGATACGTGTAGATCGCCCAGGCCGTGTTGCAGACGAGCGCGATGCGCAGCGGGGAGGTGGCGGACATGAAAAAAAGAAAAAATAAAGCGTCGAAATGGCCGAAAACGCCGGCTGCGCGTCAGGCGGACGGCCGAGCGGCGAACAGCGTCTGCTTGATCCGCTGCAACGTACGGTACGGCGTCACGAAATGCAGCAGGTTCTTGGCGAGGCCGGCCCAGTCGTACGGGTTCAGCGCGTTGAAGTGGCTCAACAGCAGCGTGAGCGTCGACACCAGCTGGCGCCGGCGCTTGGTCGCACTGATCCCGCCCTCGTTCAGTTCGTAATAGAGGCCGAGTTCCGGCAGGTTCGCGCAATCGTAGCGTTGCATTAACCGCAAAAAAAGATCGAGATCCTCGGCCGCACGGTATTTCGCACGATAGTTCCCCACTTCGCGCACGGCGTCGATGCGCAGCATGACCGACGGATGCACGAGCGGCGAGCGCAGAAAGCGCGTGCGGCGCAGCGTGCGCGGATCGGCGGGCGGCGTCAGCATGAAGCGCGGTTCGCCGGCGCGCGACACGACCTGCGTCCACATGCCGACGCAGGCCACGCGCGGGTGGGCGCCGAGATACGCGCGCTCCTTCGCGAGGCGCTGTGGCGCAGCGAGATCGCCTGCGTCGATGCGCGCCGCGAAGCGGAAGCCGCGTGCGGCGAGCGCGTCGATGCCGGCCGCGAGCGCGCGTTCGATGCCGCCGTTCTCCGGCATGCGCAGCACGTCGATCGTGAGGCCGGGCAGGTCGGGCGCGACGATCGGCGGCGTGCTGCCGTCATCGACGACCAGCACGTGCACGGGCGTGTCCTCGCGAAACGATGCGAGGGTCCGAACGACGTCGTCGTGCCCGTTGTAGGCCGGCATCAGCACGGCCACGTCGTCGAGCGGGGTCGGGCAATCAGGGGACGTCATGGTCGCAGCTTGAAACGGATGTAATAAAAGTTGACGGCGGCGGCGGCCAGATAGCCGGCCGCCAGCCCGACGAGCGCGCCGTACAGGCCGAGCCGCGGGATCGCGAACAGGTTGACGAACGCGGCGATCGCGAGCGCGAGCAGCCATTTCGACAGCAACACGAATTTTGCTTGATATTTGAGAACGATAAGATTGCCTATCGCCTCGATGCCGGCCGGCACCGACAGCCAGACCGCCCAACGGAAGATGTCGACCGACGCCTCGTAGCCGCGGCCGAACACCTTGCCGACGATCAGCGGGGCGGCGGCGTCGAGCACGAGCGCGCCGGCCGTCATCAGGCAGGCCGTCATCGCGATCAGTCGGACGATGTTGCGGCGCAGCCGCGCGACGTCCTGCACGCGATAGACGAAGGCGGGCGCGATCGTCTGCGCGAGCATCAGCGCGAGCGTGATCCAGTTCTCGTTGAGCTGCTGCGCGGCCGAGTAGCGGCCGAGATCGGCGAACGACACGTGACGCTCGAGCATCAGGCGGTCGAGCTTCAGGAACAGGTACATGCAGATGAGGCCGAGCCAGAACACGGTGCCGGCCGTCGCAAAGTGCCTGAACAGCGGCTTGTCGAACGTCCAGCCGAGCGAGCCGTCGTTACGATGCCGGTAGTACAGCATCAGCGCGAAACCGATGGCGGCGGCCTCGAGCGCCCACAGCCATGCGAAGCGGGCAGGGCCCGCGGCCGCACGGACGAGCAGCCAGACGAGCAGCGCCTTCGCCAGCGCGGTGACCATGCTGGTGACGAGCTGCGGCTTGCTGTAGGTCATGCTCTGCAGCCACGCGTTGATGACGCCGACGAACGGCTCGCGGAACACCATCGTGACCGCCAGGCCTGCGAGCATCGCGCCGACCAGCGGATCGAAGGCGCCCGCGGCGATCGCGATCCAGGTCGCGACGAGCGCGGCGGCGGAGACGGCGATGCGCAGCGCGAATGCGCTGCCGAGTACCGCGCCGAGCTGGGCGGGCGGGCGCTGGACGATGGTCGGGACGAGGATTTCCGCGCCGCACACCCAGGTGAGCGGCGCCAGTACCAGGAGGAGCGTATTCGCATACTGCCATTTGCCGAACACATCCGGCCCGAAATAACGGGCCAGCAGGCCGCTGATCGCGATCGCGACGCCGATCTGCGTGAGCCGTTCGAGCCCCAGCCAGACGAGATTCGCGACGGCCTTCGCGACGTCCGGGTTGCCGAAGCGCTTCAGCATGCGCTGTGGCGGCGTGCGGGCAAGGGGGCCGGCAGGGCGCCCGAAGGCTGCAGGTCGGCGGCGGCGGGACGGCTAGGCATTAAAATGGGCGGCATGCGCGTCATCAAAACCCGCGATTATAAGTGGGATCGGGGTGGCTTCCGCCGTTCTGCGCCAGCGGGTGCGCTCCTCGCCGGGCGGGCATGTATCATGCGCGGCACCGGCGAGCGGCGGCCAGGCAAGCCAGACAATTTTCCATGCACGCAACTGAGAGAAGTGAATCGATGATCTCCCAATCCATCTTCAAGGCATATGACATTCGTGGCGTGGTCGGCAAGACGCTCGACACCGACACGGCGCGCGGGATCGGCCGGGCATTCGGCAGCGAAGTGCGCGCGCAGGGCGGCGATGCGGTCGTCGTCGCGCGCGACGGCCGCCTGTCAGGGCCGGAGCTCGTCGGCGCGCTTGCCGACGGCCTGCGTGCGGCGGGCGTCGACGTCGTCGACGTCGGCATGGTGCCCACGCCGGTCGGCTATTTCGCGGCGAACGTGCCGCTCGCGCTGAAGGACGGCGAGCGCCGCGTCGATTCGTGCATCGTCGTCACGGGCAGCCACAACCCGCCCGACTACAACGGCTTCAAGATGGTGCTGCGCGGCGCCGCGATCTACGGCGAGCAGATCCAGGCGCTGTACCGCCGCATCGTCGACGAGCGCTTCGAAACGGGCAGCGGCTCGTACGAACAGTTCGACGTGGCCGACCAATACATCGCGCGCATCGTCGGCGACATCAAGCCGGCCCGTCCGATGAAGCTCGTCGTCGACGCCGGCAACGGCGTGGCCGGCCCGCTCGCGACGCGCCTGTTCAAGGCGCTCGGCTGCGAGCTCGTCGAGCGCTTCACCGACATCGACGGCACGTTCCCGAACCACCACCCCGATCCCGCCCACCCGGAAAACCTGCAGGACGTGATCCAGGCGCTCAAGGACACCGACGCCGAGATCGGCTTCGCGTTCGACGGCGACGGCGATCGCCTGGGCGTCGTCACGAAGGACGGCCAGATCATCTATCCGGACCGCCAGCTGATGCTGTTCGCGGAAGAAGTGCTGTCGCGCAACCCGGGCGCGCAGATCATCTATGACGTGAAGTGCACGCGCCACCTCGCGCAATGGGTGAAAGCGAAGGGCGGCGAGCCGCTGATGTGGAAGACGGGTCACTCGCTCGTGAAGGCGAAGCTGCGCGAGACGGGTGCGCCGCTCGCCGGTGAAATGAGCGGCCACGTGTTCTTCAAGGATCGCTGGTACGGCTTCGACGACGGCCTCTACACGGGCGCACGCCTGCTCGAGATCCTCGCGAAGACGGCCGACCCGAGCGCGCTGCTCAACAGCCTGCCGGACGCGATGAGCACGCCCGAGCTGCAGCTCTGGCTCGACGAAGGCGAGAACTTCCGCCTGATCGACAAGCTGCAGAAGGAGGCGAAGTTCGACGGCGCCGAGGAAGTCGTGACGATCGACGGCCTGCGTGTCGAGTACCCGGACGGCTTCGGCCTCGCGCGTTCGTCGAACACGACGCCGGTCGTCGTGATGCGTTTCGAGGCCGAGACGCAGGAAGGGCTCGAGCGCATCCAGGAAGACTTCCGCCGCGTGCTGACGGCCGCGAAGCCGGACGTCAAGCTGCCGTTCTGAGTGCCGGTGGCGGCGCGGCCGCCACTGGTGCTAAACGCCCCCAGGGCTGGGTCCGAAAAGCGGCGCGCGCGCATCGCGTGAGGCCGCTTTTCGCACTGTGTGCGGCTAGACTGCAATTCCAGTCGCAACGGGGCGGGTTTGTCCTTGTGCCGCAAGCATTCGATGTGATTTTGAGGCCCCGGTTTCTGTCTACGGCCAGGCCTGCCTGATCAGATCGAGTGCGTTGCGTTGGGCGTGGTGGCAATGTCGAAGGTCGGCGCCCGGTTCGGGGGGCGACAGATGTGGCGCACGCTGCCGCCCAGCTCAGCCATCAGCGTGGAGAAGCGGTGGACGGGCGTTGTGGTTGACCATCTTGTCTTGCAGCTTGCTGCGAACGCTGCGCCGGTGGCACCGGGTTGCATGCGGCCTTGGCTGCTTGCTCGGTGTCGGCGAACGTCAGCTCACGCCGGAGCGTGTTACGAACCTTGCTTCAGATGGTGCGTGACCGGCGAGAACAGCTGCGCGTGTGCGATGAATGCAAAGCTCAACCCAGTGCAATGATCCCGGACAGTTTCGCGTTTCGTGTTGCTGCCCAGACATTGGGTAGTCGAGTGCAGCTTCGCCTGTCGGATGCACACCCAAATCATCGGCTTCATTTATATAGGTTCATATCGGATCCAGAATCCAAGCGGGCCAGATAGCGCGCAAATACGGGAAAATCTGTGTATTCGACGAGCCTAAAGGCTCTCGGGCTGGCGTTCATGGCTATTCCGAATATCTGACTCATCCGTGGAATATGCCGATAAGGCGGCTAACGCAGAGACGGGTTTGCGCCCTGTCATCACTCCGTTGGTTGGTGCAATCCGGAAATAGCGGAGGATGCTATACAATGTCCTGACCGAACATTCCCACCAGCTGTCAACAGAGCATTGACATATGGAAACCATTGCCGCAGGAATGAGGTTTGATTCGCCATATATAAATCAGGAGACAATCACCGAAGCGACGAGGCGCGTCGACGAGGAGGGCCGACGTCTTGGCGTCGGCGGCGGAGGTCTTCATTTCGATACGAGGCGTTTCGCGCTGACGGTCGAATACATGAAAGCGTTCGAGCTTCACCGAGGGTATTGTGTCGAAATCGGTAGCCTCGAATACTTGAGCTCCAAAGTGATATGGTCGTTCTTTCCAGGCTCAACCGTCCGCGGTACCAAAAGCGATCTGCGATATGATCCGCTTCCTTTTGCCGATAATTCAGTCGACAACGTAATCTGTACCGAAGTCATCGAGCATATTTCGGACATTTCTTATCGGCAGGCTACGACGCTGAACGGAATATTCTTTTTCCTCGATGAGGTCTACAGGGTTCTTCGAGTTGGGGGGCGTGCGCTGATCTCAACTCCAAATGCGACCAGCCTATGGGCAATTCAGCGGGCGATGATGCAACAAGCGCCATTGATGTATGACTGGCACTTCCGTGAATTCACGAAACACGAAATGCGTCAGATCGTTGAATATGCCGGATTTGAGGTCGTTGAACATAACGCCGAGTTTGTATGGCATTTATGGGATTTCAGCCCGGTTGAAGAGTTCATGAGGAACTCAAACTACGAATTGTCCGACCGGGGGGATGATCAGTTCATGATCATCGAGAAGCCGGCCCAGCGAATCCGGAGGCCGCACAATCTCAACCTGCCGTCCGAGAAAATCTGGAAAGAGGGTGGCCTACGGCTGGTCAAGAATCAAATTCGACGGAAGTTATATAACCTCGACCTTAGGCTAAAGCTTGCAGCGAGGCGATTCGCTGGGCGTAATTAATTTACGAAACCAAATGTCCGGCGGGGAGAAAATCGGCGTAAGCATCCCGCCGCTCGCCAGTGTCTGATCGGGCCCCTTGATACGGCCACGTCTCGAGATCCAGCACGCAACCGAACGAGACGGTATGCCGAAACGGTTCTGCGGCCGATTGTGATCAGCGCACTACGAGCGAACCAGAGGCGATTCGCGATGTGAGAAAATTGGCGCAACCCGCAACATGCGATTGCGCCCCTTCCCGATTCGACCCGTCAACATGCTCGGAGCACTCCGCACTTTTCTAGCGCTGATCGTCATGGCCGCCCATCTTGGGCGATGGACTGATCTCACGGCAACCTATGCTGTGTCGACGTTCTTCGTGATCAGTGGCTATCTGATGACCGCAACGCTCCATCGCAATTATGGGTTCGGGTCGTCGGGATTCTTTCGATTCTTTCTGAACCGCTTCCTGAGGCTCTATCCGATGTACTGGATTGCAGCTGGCATGTCGGTCTTGCTGATTGCCCTTGAGCCCACGCTTGCGGAGGCATATCACCGAAATTTTCTGCTGCCCGATTCGCTGCGATCGTGGGCTTGCTTGGCCACGAACTGGTACTGGCGCCCGGATTTCCCCCTGCCCGGCAAGCCGAGCGTATCGCACGTCGTGCCGCCGGCATGGGCGCTAGCCGTTGAATTTGCCATGTACGTGGTGCTCGCATTGGGTGCTGCGCGCAACATCAAAACCGGCGTGCTGTGCCTGCTTGTCGGCGTGTTGTTCCATGTTGCGATGGCTCATGACGTGAACGAGCGGATATATGCGATACCTGCGGCTGCACTTCCGTACGGCATCGGAATATGCCTCTATTTCGCAGTCAAGGCATGTCGGGCTTCCGTCACTACGTATGCCTCGGTTACCGCTACGCTCTTGTACGCAGGATTTATATGCGCGCTGCATTTCCTCCCGCTCGATGCTGCAGGAATCCCTTACTACCTGAATCTGGCGGGATTCGCGGTGGCGTTCTTCTTCATCGCGTCCGCGACGGAAGGGCGCTATTTCAGATGGATCGATCGAAATATCGGAGGCCTGTCTTACCCGATCTATCTCATCCACTATCAGGCTGCCTTCGCCATCCAGTTCCTTCTTTCTACGAAGGCAACTGGCTGGACGTTGTTCTGGTTCACGCTCCCCTTGGCCGTGGCTTTATCGGCGGCGCTCGAATACTTGAACAGGCAGATAGTTGACCCTTGCAGAAATGTGGTTCGCGCAAAAGGTGGCGTCGTGTCTGGCGGCGCACCGAGCATGAGCCAATCAGGCACCAGGTGAACTTAATGTGTCTGGCGGAAACTGGGCAGCGTAAGACGTCCATCGTGGATCAGCTTGCGCAGGATCATCCGCAGGTTGTGCTTGGCGCCGCACGGCACTGCGTGGATCGCGTCACCCAGCGCGCCCTTGAGCCGGTTCCGATCGAGTTTGCCGTCGATGGCAACGTCCTTGTAGTCGCCTTGTAAAGAGTTGCAGGTTTTACGCGCCAATATGCCCGTTCACTGCAACTCCCGTATCGTTTCGACCTTGCAGCCTTGCTGTATATGCCTTCAAGGATTGTTCAGGGTCGACTACTTTCTCGGTTGAGTCGGTGAAGGCGACCAAGAATTCCATCGGGAACCTCAGAAAGTACAAGCAGCCATGCTGTCCCGTCGGTGTCCCGTCGGCGTTATCTGTTCGCCAACACCGCGCCTTCGCTCACCAGTGTCGCGGACAGCTTTGCATAGTCGATGTTTTGAACACTGCTTCGCGAATCTATGGCGAGCGCTGCGGCGGCTCCAGCCGCCTGACCGGTAATCATGAATGTCGGCTCGACGCGTATCGATGAATACGCGACGTGCGACGCGGACAGTGCAACCGGCACGAGCAAATTCCGGATCTCGCTGTACTTGGGGACGATCGATCGATACGAGATCGGGTACGGACGCGGCAGCGGCTGCCAAATGGCACCTTCGGTACCGACCTGTCCGTCTACCGCAATGCGATTGACCGTATGCTGATCGATTGGGAATGCACCAAGACCGATGGGATCCGGGATCCTGGTTTCCGTGTACAGATCGTGCTGTGTCATCACATAGCTACCGACCATCCGGCGACTTTCCCGTACGTAAAGGCGCCATGGGAACCCGCCGTTATCCTGGAACTCGTCCTTGCAGAATCCCCACGAGCGAACGTCATCGCGTACGTTTGGCGGAATGCGGGGATCCGTCGCGAGAAACGTCAGGAGCGCCAGCGTATAACGCTTGTGCTCCGCCTCGATTTGGCGACGACCGTTCGCATTCGCATTGGCATACTCCGCGCTTCCCTCGATCTCGTCCGTAGAGAGCAGGCCGAGGCTATTGACGTCGAACTTGTTGTTGGGAATCGGAACGTTCGCGATGTAGTTGAACGTCTTGACGATTTCCGGGTGAGCCAGGGCGACGCGCCCCAGCAGTTCGAATTCCTTGGGATCGTAGTTGGCCGGTTTGACGACGGGAATCTGGTTTCCCTTATCCGCAGTGAGGCAAAGCCGATAGCCATATGCCTGCACGGCCGAGTCTGCCGTGCCCGGTGCGCCGAGATTGTTGGGCGCCACATGCGGAAGCAATCCGCTGTTCGGTTGACCTGGCACAACGTAGGGATCCACACGCGCGCCGTCCTTGATGGAAATGGGGCCAACGCCGGCGAGGGGTTCGCCATATTGTGATTTCGCTTCGCGCCCGAGCGTATGGTCGACGCCGGCCTTCTCGAGCAAATCGCCTTCGTAGCTCGCATCGATGAACATCTTCGCCGCGTAACTATGTCCGTTGCTCGTCTGGACGACCTTGATCTCGTGATTATTAGTTTGAACGCTCGCCAGTTCGGCACCGTATTCGACGGAAACGGACGGGGCGTCGGCAAGCATCTGCAGCAGAATGCTCTCGGCGACATGCGGCTCGTGAAATATGCCGCCCATCGTCCAGGTCTTCCCGTAGCGCGTGTTTACCGCGTCGACGAAACGATGCGCGAAACCGCCCATTGCCCATAGACGATCCTGGGGATAGGCGTCTGTCACGCCGATCCCGCTCGTCGTCATGCCACCGACGTGTTTCGTCGGTTCCAGAATGACGACCCGCTTTTTCAGTTTCGCGGCTTCCAGTGCCGCGGATATACCGCCCGGCGTCGCACCGTAGACGAGGACATCCGCAGGGGCGGATCCTGGCGCGGGCACCGGCATGGCGACGGGCGGAGCGGGCGTCCCTTGTGGTTCCTCGTCGGTACCGTGGCCGCACGCCGCGAGAATGAGCACCGAACCGACCAGCAGCAATCTGCTTGCAACATTATCGAATACTACGAACATGTGACCGCGAGTGTTAGAGAAACAGGGTTAGATGAATCGAGCGACGAGGAACCAGGCTCGGTGAGCGCCTTTAATATTACGACGTATTAAAAACGTTACGATGTATTACGAAAGGTTCGCGGAGTTTATCACTTGCGGATGACACAAAACTATCGACTGGAACCCTGCGGATCCTTGCCGCGCGAGGAGCGGCGAAACGGGGCAGGAGATGATGAGGGTCAGATCAAGATGCTGGCAAACCGGGGGCGGGGGGCGACGAAGGCCGGCAAGCTGAAAGATGTCGTCGATCGACACCGGAAGCCACTGACAGAAATGGAGGCCGAGCTGGCACAGGCTAGGCGTTGGCTGGTCGAGGTCAGAACGGAGCGCGCTCTCCTCAAAAGGTTCGCGACGTACTTCGCGAAGGCGTCGAGGTGAGGTGCGGATTGAACAAATGCGACGAGACTACCCCGTGCCGCCAATGTGCCGAGTGCTGGGCGTACCGATGAGCGGCCACCATGTAGGAACCTCGCCAAGGAAGCGGAGGTGCTCACGGTCCACCCGCGAATCCGGGAAAGTTTCAGGCCGGAGCGCCGGCGGCGACATCAGGAGGAGCGTGGCGTGCGAATCGGCTTGCACCGGGTCAGGAGGCTGCGCAGAAAATCGGGATAGCGCCGCAAGCAGAAGCGCCGGTTCCGGGCCACGACGAATGCGAAGTACGACCTGCCTGTCGAGTCGAATCCGCTGAACCAGGATGTCTCGGTGACGATGCCCAATCACGTCTGGTGTGGTGACGTCACCTCTATCGCGATCGATAAGGGTTGGTTGTGTCCTGCCGGCCAGAGGTACCTGCACCGCGGTGAAATCGTCGGTTACGCGATGAGCGAACGGATGACGAAACATCTGGTCACGCAGGCCTTGTTTCGCGCTGTCGCGGCTCGCCGGCCGCCTGCAGGTCTGATTCGCCACACTGAGCGCGCGTCGTAACACTGTGCGTTGGGCTATCAACCGCTCGTGAACCGGTTGACTGCTACTAATTCAGTCCGACCTCAGTTTTTCGCCTGATCGGCCCCCCGGGCGCGATAAAATCGCGTCTTTATGCCTGTCGCCGGCTGCCAGCCGGCGTTTTTTCAGCGTGCAAAAGATCCTGATCGTGCGCGTGTCGTCGCTGGGCGACGTCGTGCACAACATGCCGGTGATCGCCGATATCCGGCGCCGCCATCCCGATGCGCAGATCGACTGGCTCGTCGAGGAAAGCTTCGTCGATCTCGTGAAGCTCGTCGACGGCGTGCGCAACGTGCTGCCGTTTTCGTTGCGGCGCTGGCGCAAGAAGCCGTTCTCGGGCGCCACGTGGCGCGAGATCCGCGCGTTCCGCCAGCGCCTCGCGGCCGAGCAGTACGACCTCGTGATCGATTGCCAGGGTCTCATCAAGACGGCCTGGGTCGCGAGCTGGGCGCGCGGCCCGCTCGTCGGGCTCGGCAACCGCACCGACGGCGCCGGCTACGAGTGGCCCGTGCGTTTCTTCTACCGCAAGCGTGTGCCGATCGCGCCGCGCACGCACGTCGTCGAGCGCTCGCGGCAACTCGTCGCGGCCGCGCTGGGCGACCCGGCGCCGACGCCGGCCGATCCGGTCGACTTCGGCCTCGATACGCGCGCGGCGGCGCTCGCGGTGGCCGCGCTCGGCCTGAACCTGCCGGTGCCGTACGTGGTGTTCGTCCACGCGACGTCGCGTGCCGACAAGCAGTGGCCGGACGCCGCGTGGATCGAGCTCGGCCAGGCGCTCGTGCGGCGCGGCGCGTCGCTCGTGCTGCCGTGGGGCAACGACGCGGAGCGCGCGACCAGCGAGCGGCTCGCGAAGGAATTCGGCGCGGCGGCGATCGTGCCGCCGAAGCTGTCGCTGCCGGCCGTGGTCGGCCTGATCGACGGCGCGGCCGCCACCGTCGGGGTTGATACAGGTCTGGTTCACATCGCGGCGGCGCTGAAGCGTCCGACGGTCGAACTGTACAATTTCGCGACGGCCTGGCGGACCGGCGGCTACTGGTCGCCGAACGTCGTCAATCTCGGCACGGCGGGGCAACCCCCGTCGATCGCGCAGGTGAAGTCGGCACTCGCGGGCTTCGGTCTCCTGTAACGCCCGCGCCATACGCACGAACCCGCACGAACCCGCACGAACCCGCGCGAACCCAAGCGAACCGATCATGAGCGAATCCCAGATCATCGAGGTCCCGTCCGCCGACTGGAGCGGACACAACCTGTCGGCGCCGCGCGAGCAGCTGCTGGCCGCCGTCGAGGAAGGCAAGGTGCTGTATTTTCCGCACCTGCGCTTCGCGATCGAAGGCGGCGAGGAAGCGCTGCTCGATCCGGCGCTCGCCGACCCGAAACGCAAGAACATCAGCCTCGCGCCGAACGGCGGCGCGCTCGCCGGCGTGCTCGGCGACAGCGTCACGCAGTCGGCGGTGCGCGCGCTCGTCGCGCGTTTCCAGCAGCAGGCCGGCACGCTCGTCGACGGCCTGTTTCCCGAATACCGCGGCAAGCTGCGCGTCGCGCCGACGAGCCTGCGGCTGATGCAGGTCGAGACGCGCCAGACATCCTGGCGCAAGGACGACAGCCGGCTGCACGTCGACGCGTTCCCGTCGCGGCCCAACTACGGCGAGCGCATCCTGCGCGTGTTCACGAACGTGAACCCGGCCGGCGTGCCGCGCGTGTGGCGCGTCGGCGAACCGTTCGAGGACGTCGCGAAGCGCTTCCTGCCGCGCATCAAGCCGCAGCTGCCGGGCGCCGCGTGGTTGCTGAACCTGCTGCACGTGACGAAGTCGCCGCGCAGCGCGTACGACCACCTGATGCTGAACCTGCACGACAGCATGAAGGCCGATCTCGACTACCAGAAGACCAGCCCGCAGGAGACGATGCCGTTTCCGCCGGGTTGCGTGTGGATATGTTTCTCGGATCAGACTTCGCACGCTGTGATGTCCGGCCAGTTCATGCTCGAACAGACGTTCTTCCTGCCGGTCGACGCGATGGTTCGCCGCGAATGCGCGCCGCTCGGCATTCTCGAACGCCTGAAGGGCAGGGCGCTGGTTTGAGCGCGCCTCTTCTCCGAAGCAACACGAGGGCCGCTGCATGCTGCGGGTGATCTATCGCGCGCTGTGGTGGCTCGTCGCGCCGGCCGCGGTCATCCGGCTCTACGTGCGCTCGCGCAAGGAGCGCGGCTATCGCGAGCACATCGCCGAACGTTTCGGCCACGTGGTGGGCCGCTCGCGCGACGACCGCGCGCCGCTGATCTGGGTGCATGCGGTGTCGGTCGGCGAGACGCGCGCCGCGCAGCCGCTGATCGACGCGCTGATGCGCGCGCGTCCCGATGCGCGCATCCTGCTCACCCACATGACGCCGAGCGGCCGCGCGACCGGCGAACAGATCTTCGGCGATCGCGTGCTGCGCTGTTACCTGCCGTACGACATGCCCGGTGCGGTGCGGCGCTTCCTGCGCGCGTGGCGGCCGACGCTCGGCCTCGTGATGGAAACCGAGGTGTGGCCCACGCTGATCGACGAGTGCCGCCGCGCGGACGTGCCGCTGGTGCTGACCAATGCGCGGATGTCCGCGCGTTCGTTCCGGCGCGCGGCGAAGTTCGGCGCGGCGACGCGTGACGTGTTCGGCGGCTTCTCGCGCGTGCTCGCGCAGAGCCCGGCCGATGCGGAGCGGCTGACGTCGCTCGGCGCGCGCAACGTCACCGTGCTCGGCAACCTGAAGTTCGACATGACGACGCCGCCGGAACTGGCGGCGCGCGGCCATGCGTGGCGCGACGCGATCGGCGCGCGGCCGGTGTGGGTCGCCGCGAGCACGCGCGAGAACGAGGAGGCGCTGGTGCTGCAGGCGTTCGCCGCGATGCGTACGCCCGGCGCGCTGCTGGTGCTCGTGCCGCGTCATCCGCAACGTTTCGCCGAGGTCGAGGCGCTCGTCGGGCGCAACGGGCTCAAGTGCGTGCGACGCTCCGCATGGGCGGCCGACGCGGCGGCACTCGCAGCCGGCCATCCGGCCGCCGAGCCGCTGCCGGACGACGTGACGGTGCTGCTCGGCGATTCGATGGGCGAGCTCGGCGCGTATTACGCGGCCGCCGACATCGCGTTCATCGGCGGCAGCCTGCTGCCGCTCGGCGGACAGAACCTGATCGAAGCGTGCGCGGTCGGCGTGCCGGTACTGATCGGGAAGCACGTATTCAACTTCACGCAGGCGACCGCCGACGCGGTCGCGGCCGGCGCGGCACTGCAGGTCGAGGATCCGCTTGATCTCGCGCACGTGCTCGACGCGCTGTTTGCCGACAACGCGCGGCGCATCGCGATGGGTGCGGCCGGCGCGGCGTTCGCTGCGCGTCACCGCGGCGCGACCGCGCGCACGGTCGACGTGCTCGCGGCACTGCTGCCGCCCGCCGAAGCC
>NZ_QOBB01000044.1:0-42017 GCF_024704855.1 Burkholderia sp. HAN2018
CGTGGCCGAAGGCGGGATGGGGGCGGATGAGGTCGCGGACGGCGCCGCGGACACCGATGCGGTGCCGGCGGGCGTGTGCGCCGTCGCCGCGGTCGAGGTCGAGGTCGAGCCGGCCTTCGCGCCGGCCAGCTGGCCGCGCAGCGACGCGACTTCACGTGTCAGCGTCTCGACGGTGGCTTCGAGCCGCGCGACGCGATCGGCGAGCGGAACCGGCGGCTGGGCGGGCGGCGCCTGCATCGCGAACGTGTCGGGTGCCGCGCCTTTGCCCTTGCGCTTGCGCTGTTGCAGCGTGTGATCGAGACAGAACCCGATCGCGGCGCCGAGCACGGCGCCGTTGACGGCGGAGAAATCCCCGATCAATGCGGCAATCCCGCCCACGACGAAGCCGATTGCGGTAAAAGCCCAGTTCATCTCGCCTTGCTCCCTCTCTCGTATCGTTATCGGCCCGCGATCGGACGTATGCCGGTCGAGGCGGTGTCGGCATGGCCGGCAGGCGAACCGGCATGCACGGCTGAAGGCGGCCGCCGCATGGCGGCCTGCGTCGCAATCAGCCTGTTGGCGGGGAATGTATCACAGCGGCTGTCGGGGATTTTCCGGGTCGGCGCGGTATCGCGGCGTGCACCTTCCGGTGTCGTCGTACGGCTTTTTGCACGGTCATGCTTTTTATCGGTGAATGCCGCGCGTGCATTTGTCAGGCTAGTTGGCCGCGGGATCGGACGTGGAATTGTCGTAAAGCGACGCGCGCCCGATGCGAATTCGCGCATAAAACGACGCGATATGCGCCACGCTGCTGCGCACAAGTCCGGCGCGCGATGCCCGCCGTTGCTGGCCGTGCGCGTATTGCGCCGCCGCAATCGCGTGCCGCCGCGCGCCGTGGCCCGCCCGGCGGGGCTGGAGGCCGTGTCGTATTTGCGCAAGCGTTTGTCGTAATTCGTCGGCAGGTCGGGGTTTTTTCTGGCAACTATGTAGGCACGCTATGACACACGTGAGTCCCCGCTACACGAGGAGAAGGTTTCGATGGATGCCCCCAAGGTCGTGGTCGAAGGTCTGTGCAAGGTGTTTGGTAGTAACCCGCAGCAGGCGCTCGACATGCTCGCCGCCGGCGCGACGAAGGATGACGTGCTGAAGCGCACCGGCCAGGTTGTCGGCGTGCACAACGTCTCCTTCGATGTGCAGGAAGGCGAAATTTTCGTGCTGATGGGCCTGTCCGGCTCCGGCAAATCCACGCTGATCCGCCTCGTGAACCGGCTGGTCGATCCGAGCGCCGGCAAGGTGATGATCGACGGGCTCGACGTCGCGTCGGCGCGCCGCTCGGCGCTGACCGCGCTGCGCCGCAAGGACATGAGCATGGTGTTCCAGTCGTTCGCGCTGATGCCGCATCGCTCCGTGGTGTCGAACGCCGCGTTCGGCCTGGAAGTCGCGGGCGTCGGCAAGAAGGAACGCGAGCGCCGCGCGATGGAAGTGCTCGAGCAGGTCGGCCTTGCGCCGTTCTCGCACAAGCTGCCGTCCGAGCTGTCGGGCGGCATGCAGCAGCGCGTGGGCCTCGCCCGTGCGCTGGCCGTGAACCCGTCGCTGATGATCATGGACGAGGCGTTCTCCGCGCTCGATCCGCTCAAGCGCCGCGAAATGCAGGATGTGCTGCTGCAACTGCAGAAGGAACAGCGCCGCACGATCATGTTCGTGTCGCACGATCTGGAAGAAGCGCTGCGCATCGGCAACCGCATCGCGATCATGGAAGGCGGCCGGCTCGTGCAGGTCGGCACGCCGCAGGACATCATCGCGAACCCGGCCGACGACTACGTGCGCGCGTTCTTCGACGGCATCGACACCAGCCGCTACCTCACGGCCGGCGACCTGATGCAGACGGGCGCCGTGCCGATCGTGTCGAAGTGCGATGCCGCGAACGTCGCGGCCACGCTGAACGGCAGTGCCGACTATGCGTTCGTGCTCGACGCGCAACGCAAGATCCGCGGCTTCGTCACGCGCGATGCAATCGGTCAGGACACCCCGTCCGTGAGCCCGATCGAAAGCATCCGGCGCGATGCGTCGCTCGAACATGTCGTCGCGCGCGTGGTCGCGAGCCCGAATGCGCTGCCTGTCGTCGACGACGACGGCTGCTACTGCGGCTCGGTCGATCGTGCGCTCATCCTGAAGGCCATCACGCGTTCGCGAGGCTCCCATGTCTGAAATGATTCCGCTCGGTACCTGGGTCGACCAGTCCGTTCACTACCTGCTCGACCATGACGCCAAGACGTTCGACGCGATCGGTCAAGCGATCGAGGGGCTCGCGGCCTTCGTCGAGCATGGCCTGCAGGCGATCCCGATGTGGCTGATGATGGCGATCTTCATCGGCGTCGGGCTGTGGCGGGTGGGCTGGCGCTTCGCGCTGTTCACCACCGCGTCGCTGCTGCTGATTTTCGCGACCGGCTTCTGGGACCAGACCGTCATCACGCTCGGCCTCACGCTGTCGTCGACGATCATCAGCCTCGTGCTCGGCATCCCGCTCGGCATCTGGGCCGCGAAGAGCAAGTGGGTCGCCGCGATCGTGCGCCCGATCCTCGACCTGATGCAGACGATGCCCGCGTTCGTCTACCTGATTCCGGCCGCGATGCTGTTCGGTCTCGGCCGCGTGCCGGGGATCCTGTCGACGGTGATCTTCGCGATGCCGCCGGCGGTACGCTTGACGAGCCTCGGTATCCGGCACGTGAACCGCGAGATCGTCGAAGCCGGCCAGGCCTTCGGCTGCACGCCGTGGCAGCTGCTGTACAAGGTGCAGTTCCCGAATGCGCTGCCGTCGATCATGCAGGGCGTGAACCAGACGATCATGATGGCGCTGTCGATGGTGATCATCGCGTCGATGGTCGGCGCGGGCGGCCTCGGCAACGACGTGCTCGCCAGTATCCAGCGCCTCGACATCGGCCTCGGTTTCGAAAGCGGCCTGTCGGTCGTGCTGCTCGCGATCATTCTCGACCGCATCACCGAAAGCTTCGGCCGCGCGCCGGGCACCGTGAAGGCGCCGCTGTTCTCGGGCCTCAAGCAGCTGTTTCGCGTGAAGGCCTCACCCGCACAGGCCTGACCTCCGGCGGCCGGAAGCCCCGGCCGCTTACCTTGACGATAGAAAACGACTTCCGCGGCTTCGGCCGCGGGGGTGGCCCCCTGCAACCTCCTCGCCAGGAGACCGATGTGACGTCTGCCGTCGCTGTCGCGCCCGCCGCCTGCGTTTCACCGGTTTCGTCCCTCGCCCATTTCGGCTTCCTGACGCTGCCGAACTTCTCGATGATCGCGTTCTCGAGCGCCGTCGAAGTGCTTCGGATGGCGAATTACGTCGGGCGGGCCGATCACTACCAGTGGTCGATCTACTCGCTCGACGGCAGCCCGGTGCATGCCAGCAACGGCATCGCGGTACGGCCGACGCAGGCGCTCGACTACACGAAGCTGCCCGACGTGATGATCGTATGCGGCGGCATCCGCATCCGCGACGTGGTCGACGAAGAGGCGCGCGATACGCTCGCGGCGCTTGCCGAACGCGGGCTGCCGCTCGGCGGCATCTGCACGGGCGCGTATGCGCTGATGTCGAGCGGACTGCTCGACGGCTATCGCTGCACCGTGCACTGGGAGAACCTGTCGTCGCTGCATGCCGAGTTCCCGCAGGTCGGGTTCGCCGACGAACTGTTCGTCGTCGACCGCGACCGGCTGACCTGCACCGGCGGCACCGCGCCGCTCGACCTGATGCTGAACCTCGTCGGCATGCGGTTCGGCCAGCAGCTGGCCGCGCAGGTATCCGAGCAGTTCATCCTGGAGCGCATCCGCAGCTCGACCGATACGCAGCCGATTCCGGTCGATGCGCGCGTCGGCTTCTCGCGCGCGGAGCTGATCGAGGTCGTGCGGCTGATGGAGGCGAACATCGAGGAGCCGCTGTCGCTCGAGGAACTCGCTCGGCTTGTGCGGCTGTCGCAGCGGCACCTGCAGCGGATGTTCAAGGTGTATTTGAACGTGTCGCCGACCCACTATTACCTGACGCTGCGCCTGAAGCGCGCGCGCGACCTGCTGCGCACGACCGACGCGTCGATCGCGCGCGTGACGACGGTCTGCGGGTTTCATTCGCCGTGCCATTTCAGCAAGGCCTACCGCGCGCAGTTCGGCCATGCGCCGAGCTACGAGCGCAGGCTGCCGGGGCGCTGACTGTCGAGAATCATCCAGTCCGCGACGTCGCCGGGATCGCGGCGCGCGGCTTCAATAAACGATCCCGCATTCAAGCAAACGACATCACTTTGAGGAGAAGCAAGATGAAGCGCCTATTGATCGCAGCGGTGTGCGGGATCGGGATAACCGCGCCGATGTCGGCCGTTTATGCGGCCGATCCGCCCGTGTGCAAGAACGTGCGCTTCGCGGATGTCGGCTGGTCCGACATCGCGGCGACCACGGGCCTCGCCACGACGATGCTGCAGGGGCTCGGCTACAACCCGACGAAGACGATCGCGTCGGTGCCGATCACGTTCGCGGGGATCAAGAGCAAGCAGATCGACGTGTTCCTCGGCTACTGGTCGCCGACGATGGACCCGATCATCCAGCCGTTCACGAAGGCCGGCACGATCAAGGTGCTCTCCACGCCCAACCTGACCGGCGCGAAATACACGCTCGCGGTGCCCGACTACGTCTATCAGGGCGGCCTGAAGTCGTTCGCGGACATCCAGAAATATGCGGACAAGCTGAACGGCAAGATCTACGGGATCGAGCCAGGCAACGACGGCAACCTGCTGATCAAGAAGATGATCGACGGCAACCAGTTCGGCCTCGGCAAGTTCAAGATGGTCGAGTCGAGCGAGGCCGGGATGCTGGTCGAGGTGAATCGCGCGATCCGCGACAAGCAGTGGATCGTGTTCCTCGGCTGGGAGCCGCATCCGATGAACGTGCAGATGAAGATCGACTACCTGAGCGGCGGCGACGACGTGTTCGGCCCGAACTACGGCGAAGCGAAGGTGCTGACGGCGACGCCGCCCGACTACGCGCAGCGCTGCCCGAACGTCGCGAAGTTCGTGTCGAACCTGCAGTTCACGACGACGATCGAGAACCACGTGATGGTGCCGATCATGAACAAGGTGGAGCCGAACAAGGCGGCTGCCGAATGGCTGAAGGCGAACCCGCAGGCGCTCGACAAGTGGCTCGCGGGCGTGACGACGCTCGACGGCAAGCCGGGCCTGCCGGCGGTGAAGGCGTATCTCGGCGTGCATTGAGCGACGCGGCCGGGCGTTCGCCCGGCCCGCAAGCGGCTTGACGGATTCGCGCCCCCGTCCCGGGAAGATTCCGGTAGCCGGGGGCGTCGGCATGCCTGTCCGGCGTGAGCCGGCATCAGGCCACGACTTGCATGAGCCACGCGTTGATGCGTCGAATCACGTCGCTCCAGTCGCCTTCGCGGGTTTGGCGCACGGCGGTCGCATGCGCGATCCAGGGGCTCGCGGTACCCTCGACGCCCCAGCGCCAGTCGCCACAGACGTGGGTCGGTACGCAAGTCCGCATCCCCATCATGGCCGCCAGGTTGGCGACACCCGAATCGACCGCGACCACGGCATCCAGTTGGGCCATGCATGCAGCCGTGTCGCCGAAATCCCGAATCCCGGGCTGGTAGTGACCGACATTGCCGGCCGGCGTGCCCGCCAGCGCCGCGGCAGCGGGGTGATGCAGATTCACGAAATGCATGCTTTCCGCAATGGCGGGGTGTGCCACGATCGCGTCGATCGCATCGAGCGGCAGGCTGCGGCGGCTGGCCCAGCACCTGACGATGGCGCCTTTTTCGGGCCAATGTCGTTGGACGCAATCCCAGAACAGTCCGATCAGCTTCTTGCCCGGATGTTGCCCGCGCACTTGCGCGGCCCATTCGGCAGCGATCCGCTGCTTGTGCGGCGGCGTCTTGATGTACGGCGCGAACCATCGTTCCGGCAGGCGTGTCCGCCGGGCTTTCAGCATCGGCAAATGAAGCAGCGAGGCATGCAGGTCCGGCGCGAAACTGTCGGCGCGTGCCTGCAGTTCATGGGGCAACGGCGCATGAAACTGCACCGGATTGGGGGCGGCGACGACCTCGCACTGCGGCAGTGACGCCTGCATGAGCGCGTGGCTCTGCGGATGGCAGGTGAGCATGACGTGCGCGCCTTCGTCCAGCCAGTCGGCCACGCAGGCCGAGAGGAGAAAGTTGTCGCCGAAGCCGTGTTCATGCGTGATCAGGACACGCCTGCCGCGCACAGTCGATTCGCCGTCCCATGTCGGCAGGTCGACCGGGCGGTAATTGGCGGACAGGCGCGGAACGTCGTCACGCATTCGCCAATAGGCGAAGCCGCGCGGATCGCCCGCCTTGAGCATCGCTTCTCCCATCGCGAATCCGATCGATGCCCTCATCTCGGCAGGGCCGGATGCCGCCATCCGGAAGGCTTCGTCGAGCAACGCGATGGCCTGCGCGAGATCGCCGGCCATCATCAGGCTCATGCCCAGTCGCAAGCGGTGGAGTTCGGGCCGGCTGTGCCGCGACGGATCGCGTTTCCAGGCTTCGGCGGCTTCGACATAGCGGCCCAGCAGGTAGAGCGCATCGGCACGCCGTGTCATGGAGACGGCGTCGTGCGGGTCGAGCGCCAGCGCCAGGTCGGCCCAGGGGAGCATTTCCTCCTCTCGCCGGAGGGCCGTCAACAGTTCGCAGATTCGATGCAGGATCGCGGGATCACGTGAATCGCCTGCGTATTGCGTCTGCGCGGCATGCAGTTGCTGTTCGAGGTCGACCATGAATGCGGTTCCGGCCGGCGCGCTCACCGTGCGGGGCGGGCGCAACGGGATCCGGCGCGAGCAGGGGGCCGGAGGCGGGCATCACGATGCCGGCACTTCGTCGGGGCGTCGATGCCGGCCGTGTCGTCGCAGGGGCTACACACGGAATGCGCCGTCGAAGATGACGGTGTCGTCGAACAGGATCTTTCCGGACGAAAACACCAGATCCAGATGATGGCTGCCGCGTTCACCGCCGCCGAGGCCAAGGTGCAACCCGGGATGGCGTTCTTCGAAACTTGCATTGCGTCCATGCAGCCTGACGTTCAGGTTCGTCCCGATCCCGAACTCCTCGACGATCCTGTTTCCCGCGCATTTGTCGAGATACAACCTGAAATCGTCCTCGAGCTGTCGATTGGCCGATTCGACGCTGACCACCTGGCTCCGCTCGATCCCGATCTTCAATATCGGGTCGATGACACCGTACTTGATGGCAAAGGGCACCGTGCTCAGGAAGGTGCCGCCGAACAAGACGCTTCCGGTCAGGTCGAGTACGCGGGTCGCCACTTCGCCGGGCATCAGGTCGTAGTGGTTGCGGCCATCGAGGCTTTTCCATGTCTGATCCAGCGTTCCGTGCAGCGAACCACCGAAGCCGTCGTGAAATTGCACGCGTCGAGCGCGTTGCGCCGCCGCAATGATGCGTTCGTTGCGGGCGGCAATGTCGTCGATGCTCTCGGAAAAGGCCTCCTTGAAGAATTCGCCGTATTCCCGCAGCAATACCGACTTCTTCCAGTGCTCGGCCATTTTCGGCTTGAGGGGCGGGATGAACGACGGCCCATGCGGGTTGATGTCGGAACGTATGGACGAGTCGTACATGAAGATGAACATGTCACACCGGTCGATTTCCTTTATGACCTGTTCGTGATTTTCCGTGTCAAGCTCGACGTAGGTGAACGAATATTCGAGTTTTTTCGGGCAGTGCCGGATAATCGATTGCGCGGTATTTCTCTGGCTTTGATCCGAACCGACCAGGATGTTGGCGCCGGCTGAATGTTTCTGAACCATGGCTGGATGACCGCGGACACACGAAAAGAAATTTTCGACACTTTTTTCCATGATTATCTCCGGGGTATCCAGTTTCTGGATCAAAAAAATGGCGGGTCATTGCGATCCGCCATCGTTCGGGCTGCCTGCTTAGGCCCACAGAGCCGTTGCGAATGGAATGACTGCGCTGTCCTTCATCATCTCGACCCAGTCTTCATGCTGATCTTCCTGCATCCATTCGATCAGCGGGAGATCCTGCTTTTCCTGATTTTCGTTCATGATGATTTCCTTGTTTAGGAATTGAACTGCGAACATCGCAAATCGCCCCCGAAAATTCGAGGGCGGATTTAGCGATTGAGTGAGCGCATGGGGTTGCGCCGATTATATAGGGTGGGTGTGAATGATTGCCTTCTGTTAATCGTCAGACAACATTAGCATTCGAATTTGCGGAGGGACAATGTAACGTAAACCCTAGGGTCGTTTTGATTTTGTGAATGCTGGTGGCGGTGGTGTTTGAATGTCGAAAAAATGAAACGGGGGTGTGTTTTGAAATGGGAATAAACGCACCGATTGATGTCGATTTCGACTACTTGATTACCGGGCGCTCGTTTCATTCCCCCTTCGTCGCCGCGGGCACGTCGAACACGCGATCGAACGCCCACTGGAAGGCGAACGCGTAACAGAAGAAGAACGCAAACAGCCCGATGTCGACGACGAACGCGTCGAACCACGAGATGTCGAGCCACCACGACACCACGGGCACCAGGATGAAGATGAGCCCGCCTTCGAATCCGGTGGCGTGCAGGATCCGCCGCCCGAGCGTGCGTGCCGGCTGCCGGCGCGACGCTTCCCAGCGCTCGAACAGCGCGTTGAAGATCATGTTCCACAGCATCGCGATCGCCGACATCGTCGCCGACAGCGCGCCAGAATAGACGAGGCCCTGCTTGAAGAGCGCCGCGATCACGGGCGAGATGCAGGAAATCGCGATCGCTTCGTAGAGCACCGCCTGCGTGATCCTGCGCGATAGGCCTTGCACGTTGTTTCTCCGGTTCGACGTCATTCGCCGCGGCACCCTGCCGTGACGTCCCGCAAGGCTATTCGCGTTGCACGCCCGCTTCAATTCACCTAATCTCACCCCGATTCAATCGAATTCAACCCGGCCCGATCCGGCCCGCGAGGCCCCGTGTTCTCGAAACTTCCCCTGACCGCATTGCGTGTATTCGAAGCGTCGGCGCGGCTTGGCGCGTTCAAGGCTGCCGCGGACGAGCTGTCCGTGACGCCGGCCGCCGTGTCGCACCAGATCAAGTCGCTCGAAAGCCGGCTCGGCGTGCTGCTGTTCGAGCGCGGCGCGAGCGGCGTGCGGCTCACGGAGGAGGGCGAGCAACTGTTTCGCGCGAGTCACGATGCATTGCTGGCGCTGAGCCGCGGGCTCGATGCGGTGCGGCCGGAAGCGACCGGCGAGCGCACGCTCGTGCTGACCACCACGCCCGCATTTGCCGCGATGTGGCTGATTCCGCGTCTCGGGCGGTTTCGTCGCATCGATCCGCAACTGCACATCAAGGTCGAAACCGGCAACACGCTCGCCGATCTCGAACGCGATGCGCGGATCGATCTCGCGATTCGCGCATCGTCGCGCACGTTTCCGGCACTGCACGAGATTGCGCTGATCGACGAGTATTTCGGCGCTTATGCGGCCGCCGGGTTCGACGCGCACCGCACGGACGAGCCGCTCGACCTGATCGAGACCGTGTGGGATACGCCGTTGCCGGTGTCGGTCGACTGGGCGTCGTGGTGTCGTGCGGCCGGCCGCGACGCGTGGCTCGAACGCGCGGTGTTTCGCCATTACGACGACGAGCATTACGCGTTGCAGGCCGTGCTGCACGGGCAGGGCATCGCGCTGCTCAGCTCGGTGCTGGCTGCCGAGCATGTCGCGCACGGGGCACTGACGCCGATCGAGCCGTCGGTGCGGCTCGACGGCGCGCGTTTCGTCGCGCTGTGCCGGCCCGGGCGTGAGCGTGAGCCGCAGGTCAGGTCGTTTCTCGACTGGCTCGAAGCGGAGATCGCGCAGACGCGGGTGGCGGTGGCGCGGATGGGGGCGGGCGTCGAGCGCTAAAGCGGGGCCGCGCGCGCCGTGTGCGAACGGTGCGCCCGTACATCGTCACCCGAACCTGACGCAATACACCGGCGGCAAATGCGCGGACACCAACTGCCAGTGTTCCCCGCCGTCAACGGACGTCCACAACCCGCCGGTCGTCGACGCCATCGCGAGGCGCGTGCCCGAATCGTCCACCGCGAGCCCATGCCGATACACGAGGTCGTACGCGGGTGCGGGCGGCAGCCCGTTCGTGAATGACTCGAAACTGCGCCCGCCGTCGCGCGTGCGCGTGACGATGAACCGGCCGTCCACCGGAATCCGGCACGCGTCCTTCACGGCCGGCACGAACCACGCGGTGTCCGGCTCGTGCGGATGCACGGCCACCGCGAAACCGAAGCTCGACGGCTGTGCCTCGATCCTCCGCCAGTGTTCGGCGCCGTCGGTCGAGCGGAAGATCGCGCAGTGATGCTGCGTCCACAGCACGTCCGGGTTGGCCGCGCACTGCACGACGCGGTGCGGGTCCTGCGCGTTGGGTTCGCCGCGTCGCTCGGGCGGCATGTAGTCGGCTTCCATGCCGTCGGCCGTCACACGCCACGTCGCGCCGCCGTCGGCGGTCTGCCAGACGCCGCCGCACGAGATGCCGATCGTCACGTGCCGGCTGTCGCGCGGATCGACCATCACCGAATGGATGCCCGGCGCATCGTATCCGCCGCCGCCCCATTCGGCGCGCTCCGGGCGATCCCACAATGCCCGGTTGAGCACCCAGGAACCGCCGCCGTCGTCGGAGCGGAACAGCCCGCCGGGAATCGTGCCCGCCCACAGCACGCCCGGCTCGTCGGTGCCGCCGGCTTCGAGCGACCAGATCTGCTGGAGCGTCCACGGCGGCTGCGGCGGGCCGGGCGGCGCGTCGCCCGTGTCGCCCGTGTCACTCGCGGCGCCCGTGCCCGACGGGGCGCTCGCGGGCGGATCGTCGGCAGGCTGCGGCGGATATACAGGCACCGCGCATTCTTCCCAGTCGGTGGCGCCGGCCCGCCTGCGATGCAGTTTCACGCCGAAATGTCCCAGGTTGAGCGCCGCATACAGCGTGCCGTCGCGCGGGTCGGCGAGCGCCATGCTGACCGGCTCGCCGGCGAAATGCGGCTCGCCGAGCGTCCAGCCGCCGTTGCCGCCGGGTTGCAGGACGAACAGGCCCTTGCGGGTGGCGACGAGCAGTCGATCGTTCATGTGCGATGTCTCCTGATGGCCCGACCTGGCGTTCCGGTACGCGGTCGGCGCTTGTGCATGCGTCCCTTTATCCGCCTGTCAGCGCCTGTACGACATAGACCCGGCTCGCGTCGCCGAGCACGTCGGACAGGCGCTGACGATCGCGTATCGGCTGGCCGTCGATGAATACCGACAGGTGTTTGCGCAGCGCGCCCTGGTCGTCGAGGATGTAGCCGCGCAGTCGCGGCTGCTCGCCGAAAACGGTGTCGAATGCTTCGCCGAGCGTGCGGGCGTCGATTTCGCGCTCGGGCGTTTCGATATGCCGCTGGATCGAGGCGGCGAAGAAGAGGTGCGCCATGGCGGTGGCTGGCAGGAGCCGCGCGGAGGGGACGGTCTTTAGTTTAGGCGATCCGTCGGAGGCGCCAAGACGACGTCTCGTAGTCGCCGTGCGCCGGCGTGTCGATCCGTCGCGATCGACACGATCACGCGGATCGGCAACAATCCCGCCCGGGCCGCCGTGCTGCCGTGCTGCCGTGCCGCTCGACGGTCGCACGCTCTCCACTTGCCGATGAAGGAAATCCCCGCCATGCCGCGATCCGCGCTGTCGATCGTCAAACCGGCCGTCGACGATATCGTCGCGGGCCGCAAGTGCGTGGAAATCCGTTCTTGGGCGCCGCCGGCCATCCCGTTGCGCGATCTCGTGCTGGTGCAGAACACGATCTTCCTGCGACAGGATGGGCAGGAGGATCCCGACGGTATCGCGCTCGCGATGGTCGATGTCGTGGGGGTGCACGACTGGACGCCCGATGAAGCCCGCTCGCAAGGCAAGCAATGGTGTGCCGGATACGTGTGCTGGGAACTGGAGAACGTTCGGCAGATCGCGCCGCCTGTTCCGTGCGTCGCGAAGCGCGGCATCTATGCGTTGCCGGATGATTTCGGAAAGGTATCCTGATGATTTCGCCTGCATCAGGGGCGAACCGAACGCCCTTTCGACACAAGAGAGGGCAGTCGAAATGAAGAGTCGCCCGGAGCGTGCCCGCCGCCCGCGCTAAACCGGAATCGATCGCCCGCGTATCCTGATCCCGATCCGCACGATGCCGATCACCGCATTCGACAGCCACGTGAGCAGGCGCGGCATTCCGCGTCGGCGGATATCGAGCAGCAGCACGATCCGCACGGCGTCGCTGTCGTTCCACACCTCGTGCATGAACGTATCGTCCCACAGCAGGAAACGGCCTTCGTCGAGCCGGTATTCGTGGCCGTCCACCTTCAGCACGGCGGCTGGCGCACCGTCCGCGCGCTTCGGCATCGACAGCACGAGATAGCCGCGCAGGATGCCGCGAAACGGCCCGCGATGCGGTGGAATGTGCTTGCCGGGTGCGAGGAACGACAGCGATGCGGACAGCACGTCCGGCGACGTCGCGACGATCGACGCGACGGTCGGGCAGCGCGACAGGTTGCGCGGGAACGGCTGGCCGTACGCCTGCATGATGAACATCCGCCAGTCGCGTGCATCGTTGGCCGAGATGTCGTACTGCTCGCGCATGATCTCGTGGAAGCGCGGGATGCGCGCCATGTCGCGCGCCACGGCGAATGCCTCCGCCTGGATGGCGGGCCACGCACGGACGAAACGCTCGGCATCGGGAAACGCGGCCGTATCGAGCACCGCGCCGCCGTCGATATGGCGGTCGTACAGCGTGCGCAGCAGGCCGGCTGCATAGTCGTAAGCGACGGACATGGTCGATCGAGGCGCGATCCGGAAAGGGTGACGTCAGTCTGCCCGAAGCGGGTCGGGCGCTGCGTTACGTCAGGTTACGCCGGCTGACGAAAGAATGACAGGTTCATGAATGTTCGTTCCACGCGCCCCCGGAGCCGGAGAAGCCGCGTGAATCGAGCTGCGACATGCGGGAATAAATGCACACGCTCCGTCGTCATACGGGTGTAGCACGTCGTCTCGTTGACTTCTCGAGGAGTGGAACATGAACAAGCATTGGCTGGTGGCCGCCGCCGTGGCGGCGATTTCTTTCGCGGGTGTCGCGGCGCCCGCATCGGCGCAGGCACTGACGCGCGCGCAGGTCAGGCAGCAACTGATCGACGCCGAGAACCAGGGGCTGCGCTTCGTGACCGATACGTCGTATCCGGACGTGAGCCCGCTGTTCCGGCAGCAGGTCGAACGGATGCCGCAGCGCCAGGCCGGCACGGCAGTCGGCAGCGAGCCGGCCGCCTCGTCCGATGCAGGCAAGCCGGCGACGATGGCGCCGCGCCAGCGTTCCGCCGCATGCGTCGGCCCGGCGAGTTTCTGCACGATCTATTTCGGCAGCTGACGCAGCCGCCTGCATTCGCAGGGCCGGCATTCACCCAGGTTGATCGATACGGAACATTGAAGGAGCTCATGATGAAAGCATATATCGCAGTACTGATGATGATCGCGGCGATCGTCGGTCAGTCGGCCTTCGCGCAATCGGCCGCGCCGCTGACGCGCGCGCAGGTTCGCGACGAATTGATGCGCCTGGAAGCAGCCGGGTACGACCCGGCGAAAGGGGACGACGGCGAGTATCCGGCGGACCTCCAGGCGGCGCAAGCGAAGCTTGCCGATCAGGACCGGGCCCGGATGGCGGCTGCCGGCGCGCATGCACCGGCGGCCGGTATGCCGGCGCAGAACAGCAACTAGGTGTCGATATGGTCTTGTGCGACTTCCGGCCGTCGTGTTCGCGGCACGGCTGTCCGGCAGCCGTTCGTGCCGCCCGACGCGGTGGATGGACACCGGCCGCCGTGCCCGTCATCGCGCGCCGCTTCGCTCGGCGCCGCGATCATCTGGCCGGCGGCGCGCGATGAGCTGGGGCGACGACGGGTTCGGCCCTGGCGGCAGGCCGGTTCATGCGCGCGATGGCATGCCGTGCTGCCGATCGCGCGATCACCAGGGCATCATGCGCTGCAGGATCTGATCGCGCAGCACGAAGCGGTGCGCCAGCGCCGCTGCGACGTGCAGGCAAATGCCGGCGAACAGCGCCCAGGCGAGGATGCCGTGCACATCGCCCATCGCGTGGCCGAATCCGGAACCGGCCGCCGACAGCGCGGGCAGCGGCACGATCCCGAGCAGCGTTACGCCCCACGCGCGCGACGATGCGTTGATCCAGCCGAGCAGCGGCACGGCGATCAGCAGCGCGTAGAGCGCGAAATGCGTGACGCCCGACAGCGCACGCATTGCGGGAGACAGGTCGTTCGCCGGCGGGCGATGCGTCGCGCGCCACAGCACGCGGCAGGCCATCGCGGCGAGCAGTGCGGTGCCCACGATCAGGTGAGCGGCGATCAGGCCGACGGGTTGCGTATCGCGATGCACGTCGGGCATCGTCCAGCCGATCGCATATTGGGCGACGATCAGCGCGACGATCAGCCAGTGAAGAAAACGCGCAACGGTGTCATAACGGGCGGGTGTGGACATGAAGGCTCCTGCGTACGACGGGGACGGTATTGGACGGGTGGATTCTACGACCGCATGCTTAACGAAACGTTAAGCACGCGGCATCTCATGCGGTGATCGGTCGTCGGGTGAGCCTGCCGGCCGCGCTTCGCCCGCGTCCGCCGACGGCAGTGCAACCGCGACGCCGAGACCCTGGCCGCCGATGCCGGGCCCGAACTGCACGGTGCCGCCCAGGTATTGCGCGATGCGCGTGACGATCGACAACCCGAGCCCGCTGCCGGGCGACTGCGCGCCGCTGCCGCGATAGAAGCGGTCGCCGAGCCGCTCGTACTCGCCGGGGGCGACGCCGGGCCCGTCGTCGCGAACGACGATGCATTGCAGTGCGCCGTCGTCGCGCACGCCGAGCTCGATGCGGCCGCCCGGGCGGCCGTACTTCACGGCGTTGTCGACGAGGTTGTCGAGCAGGATGCCGATCAGGATCGGATCGGCGTCGATCGCGCGTCCGGAGACGGGGCCGGCCACGAGGTCGATGGCCTTGTCCGACGCCTTCGCGAGATGGCGGTCGAGGGCAGCTTCGACGAGTTCGCGAACGGCGAGCGCGCGTGTCGGAATGCGTTCGTATTCGTCGAGCCGCGCGAGCAGCAGCAACTGCTCGGCGAGACGCGCACTGCGGTCGACGCCTTGAACGACCCGCTGCATCGCGAGCCGCTGGAGTGCCGGATCGTCGGTCGCGATGGCCACCTGGGCCTGGACCTTGATCGCGGCAAGCGGTGTCTTGAGCTCGTGCGCGGCGTCGGACGTGAACGCGCGCTCGCGCACGATCGATTGCCGCAGTCGGGCCAGCAGGCGGTCGATCGCGTCGACCAGCGGGCGCACTTCGTCCGGCACGGCCGCGATGCCGAGCGGTTCGAGCGATCGCGCGTCGCGCGCGCCGATCAGCGTCGACAGCGTCTTCAACGGCGCGAGACCGCGTCCGATCAGATACCAGAGGAGCAGCGCCAGCACCGGGAGCGCGACGATCAACGGCAGGACGATGCCGCGCGCGGTGCCGGTCGCCAGGTCGCTGCGCGTGTTCGCGATTTCCATCACGCGGATCCAGCGCCCCGACGCGTCGTCGCGCAGCGTGTGCGTCCGCCATGACGCGTCGTGGACGACGATCGTTTCGGGAAGACCGCGCGAGTCGTGCGCGTCGGGCAGGCCGGCGGCGCCGGCCGGGAGGCTCGACGCGACGACCTGGCCCCGTGCGTCGCGCACCTCGAACAGCACGTCGCGCGGAAGGCGATCGCCGTCGGTTTCGGGGACGGGTTTCGAGCCGCGGCGATCCAGTTCGACACGCGCGTCCGGCGGAACACGGGCGAGGCGGCCGAGGTCGGCAGGCGAGAGGTTGACCAGCAGCGACGCATATTCGACGAGGCGGGCGTCTTCCCATTCGCCGATCTCGCGCGTCGCGTACCGGAAGCTGCCGAACACGGCGGCGAGCCACACGACCGTCACGCAGCCGAGCGCCATCGACGAAACGCGGCGCCGTATCGAGCGGGACGTCATGCGAGATCGACGACGTAGCCGACGCCTCGAACGGTGCGGATCAGTTCCGCGCCGAGCTTCTTGCGCAGGTTCGACACATGCACCTCGATCGCATTGCTTTCGATACCTTCCTGCCAGCCGTACAGGGTGTCCTCGAGGCGCGAGCGCGACTGCGGCGCGCCCGGGTGGCTGACCAGCTGAACCAGGATGGCCCACTCGCGCGACGTGAGCGCGATGCGCGACGCATCGCGTGTCACCGTGTGGGCGGTCAGGTCGATCGTGATGTCGCGCCACACGATCTCGTCGCCGGCGCGGCCCTGCGAGCGGCGCACGAGCGCGCGGCAGCGGGCGAGCACTTCGGTCAGTTCGAACGGTTTCGCGAGATAGTCGTCGGCGCCGTCGTCGAGGCCGCGGACGCGGTCGGCCACGGTGCCGCGCGCGGTCAGGACCAGCACGGGGACGGTATCGCCCGCATCGCGCAACGCGCGCAGCAGCTCGGTGCCCGATTTCCCGGGCAGGCCGAGATCGAGCACGACGAGCGCGAAGCGCGTGGTCGCGAGGGCGGCTGCCGCTGCGTGACCGTCGCGCAACCAGTCGACGTGATAGCCGGCCTGGGTCAGGCTGATCTCGAGACCGCTGCCGATCAGGTCGTCGTCTTCAACAAGGAGGAGTCGCATGGTCGATTCGGGGGCAGGATGCCTGCGATTGTACGAGCGCGACCCGCCTGCCGCGCAACGGAATGTAATTGTGCTGGATCAAACTTCTCCCGATTCTGAAGAACGCTTAAGGTTCGGCGGCGGCAATCCCGCTACCATCGGCCACACCGTTTCCAGGGGGATTTTCCGCTGCCCCTGATCCCGAACCGGGTCACGCCTGTCCGGCTTGCCCGTCAATCCGCGACCTTGCCGATCGATGTCCGATCGACGCGAGTCGCCCGTACGGGAGATTCATTCCTCATGGCCCCCTCAACGATCGAGCGATGGCGCGCCTACCTGCTGATCGCCGCGCTGGCCGGCATGTTCGTCCAGTGCTTCGTGCTGGTTTCATGGCTGGCGCTGCGCGTACCCGAGGCATTTTTCACGACGATGACGTTTCGCATGTGGACCGTCGTCGCGATCGTCACCGCGATCCTTTCGGTCCGCAAGCTTGCCCGCGCGGCGTTCAGAGCGGCGCTGGATTGCGGATTCGTACACGTGACCGGAATCGATCGTCACACGGTAGCCGTGTCATCCGATTGCGCGTACCGTCGGCTGGTCATCCTTCATATCCGGCTCAACGGAAATCGGTTCCGCTACGCACACGGGTGAGCCCGCCTTCGCGCGTGCCCGCCCCGACGCACCACGGTCCCGCCGGGCCACCACTGGGGAATCGCATGGTGTTGCTGCATGTGCTGCACGCGCTGGCCGGCGCGATGTCGATCGTCTGCGGGCTGGGCGTATTGCTGGGTATTGCGTATACGGTCGCGGCCAGCGTGCTGGTCGGGCGGTTCTTTTCGAGGCCGGCGGCGCAGCCGCGCGAGTATCCGGGCGTCACCGTCGCGAAGCCGCTACACGGCGACGAGTGGCAGCTCGTACAGCATCTCGAAAGCTTCTTCGTGCAGAATTATCCGGGCCCCGTCCAGCACCTGTTCGGCGTGCACGATGCAGGCGACGCGGCACTCGCGGCCGTCGAGACGCTGCGTGCACGCTACCCTGACGCGAACATCAAGGTCGTCGCCGATGCGCGGCTGTACGGGCCGAACCGCAAGATCGGCAATCTCGTGAACATGCTCGAACACGCGGAGTATGCGGTGCTGTGCCTCGCCGACAGCGACGTGCTGGTCGAGCGCGATTATCTGCGCGCGGTCGTCGGCGCGCTGCAGCAGCCGGATGTCGGCATCGTGACGAGCGTGTACCGTGGCGTCGCATCGCCGGGTTTCTGGCCCAGGATCGCCGTCGCGATGACGAACTACCATTTCCTGCCGGGCGTGATCACCGGGCTCTGCATCGGGCGTGCGCGGCCCTGCTTTGGCCAGACGATTGCGATCACGCGCGCGACGCTCGAACGTATCGGCGGCCTCGCGCGATTCGCGCATCACCTGGCCGAGGATCACGCGCTGGGCGAAGCGGTGCGGCAGGCGGGCGCGCAGGTCGTCATCCCGCCGTTCGTCGTCGGGCATGCGTGCGTCGAGGAGACGTTCTCAAGGCTGTACGCCCACGAGTTGCGCTGGAGCTGCACGATTCGCGCGGCGGACCGGCTCGGTCATGCGGGCTCGGTGCTGATGCACCCGGTGCCGCTCGCGCTGCTGGCGCTGCTGTTCTCGGGCGGCACGGCCGCCGCGTGCGCGCTGGCGGTCGCGGCGCTCGCCGCGCGGGTGCTGCTGATGCTGAAAACCAGCCGTGCAACCGGTGCGGGGCTGCGCGGCGCAATCTGGCTGCCGTTCGTCGATCTCCTGCAGTTCTTCGTGTTCGTGTCGAGCTTCTTCTCGTCGCATGTCGTGTGGCGCGGCACGCGCTTTCGCGTGAACCGGGAAGGGCGGTTGTCGGCGGCGAGCGAATCATGACGACGCAGACGAACCCCGGCGGCGACGCCGCCCGGAACGCCACGCGCAGCGACGCGCGGCTTCGGCGCGCGGGGCAGGCAGCGGCGCTGGGCGGGCTGGCGCTCGCCGTGTGGCTGATCTGGCGCGAGCATCCGCTGGACATCCTGCATCGCCTGCAGATTGCCGGCGCCGGGCTGCTGATCGCGGCGCTGGTTCACCTTCTGCCGATGCTCGCGAATGCGTGGGACTGGCGGATGCTGATCCGCGGCCCGCGCCGGCCGTCGTTCGCGACGATGCTGAAACTCGTGTGGATTCGCGAGTCGATCAACGGGCTGCTGCCGGTCGCGCGCATCGGCGGCGAGATCGTGTCGTTCGGCCTGCTGCGGCAGGCGGGCGTGCGGCCGGCGACGATCGTGGCCAGCCTCGTCGCCGACATGCAGCTGACGCTGATCAGCCAGCTGGTGTTCGCGCTGGTCGCGATCGGCTACGTGCTCGGGCACGTCTCGTCCGATGCCGCCCGGGTGGCCGGGAATCTCGCGATCGGCATGGCCGCGCTGGTGCCGGTGCTGCTGCTGTTCGCGCTGGTGCAGCATGCGCGGCCGTTCGAGCGCGCGATGCGCGTGCTGAACCGCGTCACGAGCGGGAAGGTGGTGGCGCTCGTCGGCGAATCGGCGCGTACCGATCAGTCGATCCGGATGATCTGGAGAAAGACCGGCATCGTCGTGCGCTACCTCGCGATCTGGCAAACCCTGCAGTTCGTGGGCTACGCGCTGGAAATCTGGCTCGCGCTGGTCTTTCTCGGTGCGGAGCCGACCTTCGCGCAGGCGCTCGCGATCGAGGCGCTGATCCAGCTCGTGAGCAGTATCGCGTTCCTGATGCCGGGCGGCCTCGGCGTGCAGGAGGGCGGCTTCGTGCTGATCGGCGGGCTCCTCGGGTTCGATCCGCCGACGTGTCTTGCACTGGCCGGTGCCCGCCGCGTGCGCGACCTGCTGTTCTATCTGCCGGGCCTGCTCGCGTGGCAGTGGGTGGCCGGTTCGGCGAACCGGCCGGGCGGAACGAAACGCGCGTCGTTGCCCATCGGGGAATCCGCCCGGCCGCATTGACGCGGCCACGCAGGCCGTGCCTGCGCGGCCGGCGGCGCGGGAATCAGCGCCGTTCGTCGGCGAGATGGCTGCGGATCACGTCCGCGAACGACGTGTCGCCCTTCAATCCGAGGGCTTCCGCGCGCGACGTGTCCCACCGGCCCGGCCAGCTGCCGACGATCTTCTCGACGCGCTCGTCGGGCACATGGCGGATCAGCTTCACGACTTCGTCGCCCGCGACTTCGCGCAGCGCCGCGATCATTTCGTCGACCGATACCGACAGGCCGGGCAAATTGATCACGCGTCTGTTGCCCAGCTTCGCGCTGTCGATTTCGCAGCCCGCGACGAGCGCTTCGATCGCGCCGCGCGGCGACAGCAGCCACAGCCGCGTCGAACCCGGCACCGGGCACACGCTTTCCTCGCCGTTCAGCGGCTCGCGGATGATGCCGCTCGCGAACGACGACGCGGCCGCATTCGGGCGGCCCGGCCGCACGCTGATCGTCGGCAGCCGCAGCACGCGGCCGTCGACGAAGCCGCGCCGCGCGTAGTCGCACAGCAGCAGCTCGGCGATCGCCTTCTCGGCGCCGTACGACGATTGCGGGTTCAGCGCGGTGTCGTCCTGCACGACATCGGGGAGCGTGCCGCCATACACCGCGACCGAGCTCGTGAACACGACGCGCGGCCGGTGGCCACGGGCGCGGCACACTTCGAGCAGCGCGCGCGACGCGTCGAGGTTGATCCGCATGCCGAGATCGAAATCGGCCTCGGCCTGCCCGCTGACGATTGCCGCGAGGTGGAAGATCGCGCCGGTTTGCGTGTCGATCGCGCGTTCGAGCACCGCGCGATCGGCGATGTCGCCGACGATCGACGTCACGCGCGCATCGCCGAAATCGCTGCCTTCGACGACGTCGAGCAGCACCAGCTCGTCGATCTTCTCGCTGCGGCCGTCGGGGCCGCTCAGTTCGCCGCGCTCGAGCAGCTTGCGCGCCAGACGCTGGCCGAGAAAGCCGGCGCCGCCGGTGATCAGTACTTTCATGTTCGTTACCTTCCGAGGAATGCGTGAATTAGCGGGAGCAGGCCCTGAGCCAGCCGAGCCCTTCCGACGTGCCGGCCTTCGGGCGGTACTCGCAACCGATCCAGCCGTCGTAGCCGAGCGTGTCGATCAGCTCGAACAGATACGGGTAGTTGAGTTCGCCGAGATCCGGCTCGTGGCGGTCGGGCACGCCCGCGATCTGGATATGGCCGATGCCCGCGAAATCGCGCCGGAGCTTGGTCGCGAGATCGCCTTCGACGATCTGGCAGTGGTAGCAGTCGAACTGCACCTTCAGGTTCGGCGCACCGACTTCCGCGCGGATCGCCTGCGCGTCGTCCTGGCGGCTCAGGAAATAGCCGGGCATGTCGCGCTGGTTGATCGGCTCGATCAGGATCGTGATGCCGTGCGCGGCAGCGGCCTGCGCGGCATGGCGCAGGTTCGACAGGTAGGTGTCGCGATGGCGCGCGCGGTCGGCGCCCGGCGGCACCATCCCGGCCATCACGTGCAGCTTCCGGTTGCCGAGTACGCGTGCATAGTCGAGCGCCTGGTCGATGCCGCGCCGGAACTCGTCCTCGCGGCCCGGCAGCGATGCGGTGCCGCGTTCGCCCGCGGCCCAGTCGCCGGGCGGCGCGTTGAACAGCGCCTGTTCGAGGTTGTGCGCGTCGAGGCGCGCGCGGATGTCCTCGGCGGCGAAGTCGTACGGGAACAGGTACTCGACGGCCTTGAAGCCGTCGTAGGCGGCAGCGGCGAAGCGTTCGAGGAACGCGTGCTCGGTGTACATCATCGAGAGGTTGGCGGCGAAGCGTGGCATGGCAGCGGGTCCTGTGAATGAATGGGGCGGGGCATACGTCGCCCCGCGTCGAATGGCAACTCGGCGATTCAGCGGTTCACGAGTTTCGCGGGCGTGAGCCACACGGCGATCGCGCCGATCACGAGCATCGCGGCCAGCACGTACATGCCGGACGCCGTGCTGTGCGTGACGTCCTTCAGGTAGCCGATCACGTACGGGCTCGCGAACCCGGCGAGGTTGCCGACCGAGTTGATGATCGCGATCCCGGCGGCGGCGGCGGAGCCCGCGAGGAACGCGGTCGGCAGCGACCAGAACAGCGGTGCGCAGGTCAGCACGCCGCCCGCCGCGAGCGAGAGGAACACGATCGATACCGCCGTATTGTGCGAGTACGACGCGGCGACCGCAAACCCGACCGCGCCCATCAGCGCGGGCACGATCAGGTGCCAGCGGCGTTCGCGGCGCTTGTCCGCGCTGTGGCCGAACAGGTTCATCACGACGATCGCGACGAGGAACGGGATCGCGGACAGCAGGCCGATCTGCAGCGTATCGGTGATGCCGGTCGACTTCACGAGCGTCGGCATCCAGAACGTGAGGCCGTACTGGCCCGTGACGAACGCGAAGTAGATCAGCGACATCCACCACATGCGCGGGTCGGCGAACACGGCCTTCAGCGAGTGGCCGTGCTGCTGCTGTTCCTGCGGCTGTGCGGCGATCTCGTCCTCCAGCAGTTGTTTCTCGCGTTCGTCGAGCCACTTCGCGCCGCGGATGCTGTTGTCGAGATACAGGATGGTCGCGATGCCGACGAGCACGGCCGGCACGGCTTCGATCATGAACATCCATTGCCAGCCGTGGAAACCCGAGCCGCCGTGGAAGCGCTCCATGATCCAGCCCGACAGCGGGTTGCCGAAGATGCCCGACACGGGAATTGCGGACATGAACACCGCGATGATCTTCGCGCGGCGATGCGACGGGAACCAGTACGTGAGATACAGGATCACGCCGGGATAGAAGCCGGCTTCCGCGAGGCCGAGCAGGAAGCGCAGCACGTAGAACTGCGTCGGCGTCTGCACGAATGCGAACAGCCCGGACAGCAGGCCCCACGTGATCATGATCCGCGCGATCCAGATGCGTGCGCCGATGCGGTGCATCAGCATGTTGCTTGGCAGTTCGAACAGAAAATAGCCAAGGAAGAAGATGCCGGCGCCGAGCCCGAACACGGTTTCGCTGAACGCGAGATCCTGCGACATCTGCAGCTTCGCGAAGCCGACGTTCACGCGGTCGAGATACGCGACCACGTAGCAGAGCATCAGGAACGGCACGATGCGCCAGAACACTTTCTTGTAGGTGCGGTCGAGTTCCGCGGCATGGGCGGGCGCGGCGGGCGAGCGGCCAGCGGCCGCGTCGAGAGCAGTCATCGTCGTCTCCAGGATGTTGTGTGCCGGCGGCGTGTACGCCGCCGGATCATTGTGTGTGCTGACGGAAGGGCCCGCGCACACGGCGGGCATGGGAATCGTTGCGGGGTACGTCGCTACCAGCGCGCGCCGAAGCTGGCGCGCAATTCGTCGAGCGCGGCTTCGTCGAGCGGTTCGGGTTTCGGGTTCGTCATCAGCCACAGCCGCGCCGTTTCCTCGAGCTCTTCGAGCGCATACGACGCGTGCGACACCGATGGCCCCCACATCACCGGGCCGAGGCGGTCGAGCAGCACGCCGCGCACCTGGTCGGCGAGCGCCGCGACTTCCGCGGCGACGCCCGGATCGCCGGGGCGGCGGTAGCGGATCAGCGGAATGTGGCCGACCTTCATCACGTAGTACGGCGTGATCGGCGGCAGCACGTCGGTGTCGCGCCATACGCCCGCGAGCGTCAGCGCGACGAGGTGCGTCGAATGGGTGTGGACGACGCCGTTCGCTTCGGCATTGCGTGCGTAGATGCCGCGATGCAGTGCGAGCGTCTTCGACGGCTTGCCGCCCGATACGGGCTGGCCGTCGAGGCCGACCTTCGCGATGTCGTTCGGGTCGAGCCGGCCGAGGCACGCGTCGGTCGGCGTGATCAGCCAGCCGTCGGGCAGCCGCGCGCTGATGTTGCCGGCGCTCCCGACCGCGTGGCCGCGCGCGTACAGGCTGGCGCCGACGACGCAGATCTCTTCGCGCAGTTTCGCTTCGTCGCTCATCGTGCGGCTCCGTCCAGCGCGCGCAGCGCCTTGTCGAAAAAGTCCGTGGTGCCGAAGTTGCCGGACTTCAGCGCGAGGCCGAGCGGCTGGGCGTCGATGGTGGCCGTCGCCGGCACGCCCGGATCGATCTGCGCGCCGATCTGCAGCGACTTCACGTCGAGCGCCTGCACGACCGCGCCGGACGTCTCGCCGCCGGCGACGACGAACTTGCGCACGCCGAGATCGCGCAGCCCGCGCGCGATCGCCGCGAGCGTGGCTTCGACGAGATGGCCGGCCGCGTCGACGCCGAGCGCTTGTTGTACGGCCTTCACTTCGTCAGGCGTCGCGGTCGCGTAGATCAGCACGGGCTGCGGCAGGTGCGTGCGCGCGAACGCGAGTGCCTGGTCGACGACGGGTTCGCCGCGCGATGCCGCGAGCGGATCGATGCGGAAGCTCGGCCGCGTGGCGCGCCATGCGGCGACCTGCGCGTTGGTGGCCTTCGATGCACTGCCGGCGAGCACCGCCGACAGGCCGTCGATACGCGGCAGCGACGCCGCGTTGTCGCGTTCGGGCAGTTGCTCCGCGCGGCGGAAATTCGCGGGCAGGCCGAGCGCGATGCCCGAGCCGCCGGTGACGAGCGGCAGGCCCGCGCAGGCTTCGCCGAGCACGTAGAGGTCGCGGTCCGACAGCGCGTCGGCGATCGCGAATCGTGCGCCTTCCGCACGCAACTGGTCGATCCGCGTGCGCACGGCGGCCGCGCCCAGCGCGATCGTGTCGTAGCGGATCAGGCCGACGGGCGACTTCGTTTGCCGCTGCAGCACGCGCACGAGGTTCGCGTCCTTCATCGGCGTGAGCGGATGGTTTTCCATGCCCGATTCGTTCAGCAGCACGTCGCCGACGAACAGGTGGCCGCGATAGATCGTGCGGCCGTTCTCGGGGAACGCCGGGCATGCGATCGTGAAGCCGCCGCCGGCCGCATCGAGCAGCGCATCGGCGACGGGCCCGATGTTGCCCGCGTCGGTCGAATCGAACGTCGAGCAGTACTTGAAGAAGAATTGCCGGCAGCCTTGCTCGCGCAGCCATGCGTAGGCGGCGAGCGATTGCGCGACGGCGTCGGCCGCGGGGATCGTGCGCGACTTCAGCGCGACGACGATCGCGTCCGCATCAAGCGTGGCGCCGTCGGCGGGCACGCCGATCGTCTGCACGGTGCGCATGCCGCTCTTCACGAGCATGTTCGCGAGATCGGTCGCGCCGGTGAAATCGTCGGCGATGCAGCCGAGCAGGGGACGGGAAACGGGAGCGGTCATGGCGGGTACGTCGTTCGAATCAGCGGGCGGGCGGCAGCGTGATGCCGGGGAAGGTCTTGATCACGGCGGAATCGTCCTCGCCGCCGTGGCCGGCGCTCGACGCGCTCATGAACATCTGGTGCGCGGTGGCCGACAGCGGCAGCGGGAACTTGCTGCGGCGTGCGGTATCGAGCACGAGGCCGAGATCCTTCACGAAGATGTCGACGGCCGACAGCGGCGTGTAGTCGCCGTTCAGGATGTGCGGCACGCGGTTCTCGAACATCCACGAATTGCCGGCGCTGTGCGTGATCACGTCGTACAGCGCATCGGCATCGACGCCTTCGCGCAAGCCCAGCGCCATCGCCTCGGCTGCTGCTGCGATATGCACGCCGGCCAGCAACTGGTTGATGATCTTCACCTTCGAGCCGATGCCGTGCGCATCGCCGAGGCGATAGACCTTGCCGGCGATCGCGGCGAGCACGTCCTCGCAGCCCGCGTACGCGGCGGCCGGGCCCGACGTCATCATCGTCATCTCGCCGGAGGCCGCGCGCGCGGCGCCGCCGGATACGGGCGCATCGAGCATCTGCAGGCCGGCGGCCTCGATGCGTGCGCCGAGTGCCACCGCGAATTCCGGTGCGACGGTCGCGCTGGCGATCACGACGCCGCCCGGCTTCATCGCCGCGACCGCGCCGTGCTCGCCGAACAGCACCGTTTCGGTCTGCGCGGCATTCACGACGAGCGTAACGACGACGTCGCACTGCGCGCCGAGTTCGGCCGGCGTCGCGCAGGCGACGCCGCCTTCGGCGGCGAATGCCTGCAGCACGGTTTCGCGCACGTCGCATGCGTGCACGCGCAGGCCGGCGCGCAGCAGCGAGCGGGCGACGCCGAGGCCCATCGCGCCGAGGCCGATGACTCCAACATTTCGTGACATGGTCAACCTTGATCGATTCGGAAGAGGTTCGTGACAGCGGCGGCGCCCGTAACGGCCGCGGCCGCCGGCTTCAGCAGATGCCGGCTTCCGCGAGACGGCGGGCGGCGTTGTACATATGCGTGCGTGCCGCGTTGCGCGCGGCCATCGGGTCGCGCGCGCGGATCGCGTCGGCGATCGCCGCGTGTTCCTCGCGCACCTGGCGCGAGAAGTCCTCGCGCGTCGCTTCGTTGCGCCGCGTGACCTTCACGCCGGCTTCGAGGTACTGGTTCAGGAACTGCAGCGTCTTCAGGAAATACGGGTTGCCGGTGACGGCCGCGATCGTGCGGTGGAACGCGACGTCTTCCGCGACGCCGTCGCGCCCTTCGGCCACGGCATCGTCGATCTTGCGCAGCGCCTCGTCGATGTCGGCCATGTCCTCGTCGGTGTGGTGCAGGGCCGCTTCGGCCGCGACCTCGGCCTCGATCGCGCGGCGCACCGCGAGCAGGTGCGGCAGCGAGGTGGCCTCGACCGCTTCCGCATAGTCGATCCGCAGCGGCCGGATCGCGCCGTGCTGGTTCACGTACACGCCGCTGCCCTGGCGCGGCTCGACCACGCCTTCGTTCTTCAGCCGCGAGATCGCCTCGCGGATCACGGTGCGGCTCACGCCGAATTCCTGCGCGAGCACGGCCTCCGTCGGCAGCTTGCCGGTGGCCGAGAAGCTGCCGACTTCGATCTGCTTGAGCAGTTGTTGCGCGACATGGTCGCTCATCGCACGGGCGGGAATTTTCTCGAACATGGTGCTCTGGCTTGTAAGGTTATGTGGTCATCATACAAATTTGAGCGCGACGAAGCATCCGGGATAACCCTCGATCAACGGAGGGCAACGTCGGTTAAATCAACTGAAACCGGTTCCATTTGAAGGGAAATCGGCGCGATCGACTATCGTTTCGCGGTGGGTCAGCCGGGCGGGAAAGAGCAGTGCGGGTGCGTTGGCCGTCAGTCGGCGATGTCCTCGACGGAGTCGTCCGTCGCATCTGCCGTCGCGCCGGCTTCCGCCACTTCTCCGCCGCGCTCCCGATAAGTCGCCGGCGGCACGCCGAACTGCTTGCGGAACTCGCGCCCGAGGTGCGACGCATCGGCGAACCCGCAGCTCGACGCGATATCGGCCACCGTGCGGTCGGAACTGGTCAGCAGCCACGCGGCCGTGCGCAGCCGCACCTGTTTCGCGAACGCCTGCGGGCTCTTGCCCGTTTCCGCCTTGAACAGCCGTTCGAGCTGCCGCGTCGACAGGTCGAGCTTGTTCGCGAGTTCATCGAGCGACAGCGCCCGCCCGACATGCTGTTCCATCAGGAGAATCGCGCGCTTGACCTTCGGGTGCGTCGCCGGCTCGAGGCCCGGCGGATGCGGCTGCGGCGCATTCCCTTTCTGCATCTCGCCGACCAGCAGGATGCGCAGCGCCTTCTGCACGGTCGCGTGATCGAAATGGCGCAGCAGGATCGCGGCGGCGACGTCGATCGACGCGCGGCCGCCCGAGCAGGTGATGCGGCGCCGGTCGATCACGAACAGGCGGTCGGCGATCAGCAGGTCGGGATCGGCGGCCGGAAAGCGCTCGATGAAATCCCAGTAATGGAACCAGCTCACGCAGGTGCGGTAGCCGTCGAGCACGCCTGCGCGCATCAGCGTGAACACGCCGGTGCAGATCCCGACGACCGTTGCGCCGCCGGCCGCCGCGCGGCGGATGAAGTCGAGCGTCTCGGGGCCCGCTTGCGGCCCCGAATGCAGCAGCCCGCCGACCACCACCACGTAGTCGAACGGCTCGGCCGCGTCGAAGGTTTCCCATGGCGTGATCTGGATCCCGCAGCTCGCGCGCACCGGCGCGAGGGTTTCGCCGATCACGCTCCACGCGCAGCGCACGGGCTTGCTGTAGTCGCCGTCGTCCGCCGACAGCCGGAGCATGTCGACGAAGCCCGAGAAGGCCGTCAGCGTGAAGTTCGGCAGCAGCACGATGCCGAAGCGGATGCGTCGCGGTGCGGGTTCTGCGAGGGGGGAAGCGGGTACGTCGGGTGTCATCGCGGCCAATCTCTTCACGCCGGGCAGGCGGTCTCACTCAGTCTGTCGATACGGGTAACGCGGGTACGGCAGTCGGGCACGGCCGGGCGACGCGGATGCAGCCAGCGTCGCCGATCGGCTCCGGCGCGACTTGTGGTTTTCCGTCGCGAACCATCGCCAAAACGCACTTTCCGGCCCGCCGGCGCGGCGCTTGGCGGCGGTATCCCACGCCGATGCCGTTTTTGTTCTATCGGCCGATTTTACGCTTTGATGTACTGGTGCCCAACGTCACTTGATGTATGTCCCCATCCAGAGGAAGCCAGATGAACGTCAGCGCGTTCGACCTGTTCAAGATCGGCATCGGCCCGTCCAGTTCGCACACGGTCGGCCCGATGATCGCCGCGTGCCGCTTCGCGTCGCACGTGGAGGACGCGAACCTGCTCGGTTTCGTGCGCCGCGTGCGGGTCGAACTATACGGCTCGCTCGGCGCGACCGGCAAGGGCCACGGCACCGACAAGGCCGTGCTGCTCGGCCTCGAGGGCCACCTGCCCGACACGATCGATCCCGACCTGATCGAGCCGCGGCTGGCCGCGATCCGCGCGGAGAAATCGCTGTCGCTGCTCGGCAGGCAGACGGTGCGCTTCGACGAAAAGGAACACATCGGCTTCTATCGCAAGCTGATGAGCGGCACGAGCATCGTGCACCCGAACGGGATGCGCTTCCAGGCCTTCGACGAACACGGCCAGCTGCTCGTCGAGAAAGAGTATTACTCGGTTGGCGGCGGCTTCGTCGTGAACCGCGACGGCGATCGCGTGAACGGCGTGCGCGCGGCGGTCGAGGTGCCGTACCCGTTCCGCACCGGCGACGACCTGATGCGCCAGTGCCGCGAGCACGGGCTGTCGATCGCCGAGCTGATGATGCGCAACGAATGCGCGCTGCGCCCCGCCGACGAAGTGCGCGCCGGGCTGCTCGCGATCTGGCGCACGATGGCCGCCTGCGTCGAGCGCGGCTGCAAGGTCGAGGGCGACCTGCCGGGCCCGATGCGCGTGAAGCGCCGCGCGGCCGAGCTGAATGCCCGCCTGCGCGCGCGTTCGGAAGAGTCGCTGCGCGACCCGCTGTCGATGCTCGACTGGGTCAACCTGTATGCGATGGCCGTCAACGAGGAGAACGCGGCGGGCGGCCGTGTCGTCACCGCGCCGACCAACGGCGCGGCCGGCGTGATCCCCGCGGTGCTGCACTACTACGTGAAATTCGTGCCGGGCTCGAACGAAGCCGGCATCGTCGAATTCCTGATGACGGCCGCGGCGATCGGGATCATCTACAAGGAAACCGCGTCGATCTCCGGCGCGGAAGTCGGCTGCCAGGGCGAAGTGGGCGTCGCGTGCTCGATGGCGGCCGCCGCGCTCGCCGCGGTGATGGGCGGCACGCCCGACCAGGTCGAGAACGCGGCCGAGATCGGCATGGAGCACAACCTCGGGATGACCTGCGACCCCGTCGGCGGGCTCGTGCAGATCCCGTGCATCGAGCGCAACGCGATGGGCGCGATCAAGGCGCTGAACGCGTCGCGCATGGCGCTCAAGGGCAACGGCCAGCACTACGTGTCGCTCGACTCGGTCATCAAGACGATGCGCGAGACGGGCGCCGACATGAAGACGAAATACAAGGAAACGTCGCGCGGCGGTCTGGCCGTGAACGTCATCGAATGCTAACGAAGGACCACAACATGAGCCGCTACTCGATATTCAGCCTGTTCCGCAACGGTCTCTCGTATCACGAGAACTGGGAAAAGCAGTGGAAGAGCCCGGAACCGAAGAAGGAATACGACGTCGTGATCGTCGGCGGCGGCGGCCACGGCCTCGCGACCGCCTACTACCTCGCGAAGGAACACGGCATCACGAACGTCGCGATCCTCGAGAAGGGCTGGATCGGCGGCGGCAACACCGCGCGCAATACGACGATCGTGCGCTCGAACTATCTGTGGGACGAATCGGCCGCGCTGTACGAGAAGGCGATGAAGCTGTGGGAAGGGCTGTCGCAGGACCTGAACTACAACGTGATGTTCAGCCAGCGCGGCGTGATGAACCTGGCCCACACGCTGCAGGACGTGCGTGACACCGAGCGCCGCGTGAACGCGAACCGCCTGAACGGTGTCGACGCCGAATTCCTGACGCCCGCGCAGATCAAGGAAATCGAGCCGACCATCAACCTGAATAGCCGCTATCCGGTGCTCGGCGCGTCGATCCAGCGCCGCGCCGGTGTGGCGCGTCACGACGCGGTGGCCTGGGGTTTCGCGCGCGGCGCGGACCGCGCGGGTGTCGACATCATCCAGAACTGCCAGGTGACGGGCATTCGCCGCGAAGGCGGCGCGGTGGTCGGCGTCGATACGGTGAAGGGCTTCATCAAGGCGAAGAAGGTGGCGGTGGTCGCGGCCGGCAACACGACGACGCTCGCCGACATGGCCGGCGTGCGCCTGCCGATCGAAAGCCACCCGCTGCAGGCGCTGGTGTCCGAGCCGATCAAGCCGGTCGTGAACTCGGTGATCATGTCGAACGCGGTGCACGCGTACATCAGCCAGTCCGACAAGGGCGACCTCGTGATCGGCGCGGGTATCGACCAGTACACGGGCTTCGGCCAGCGCGGCAGCTTCCACATCATCGAAAGCACGCTGCAGGCGATCGTCGAGATGTTCCCGGTGTTCTCGCGCGTGCGGATGAACCGCCAGTGGGGCGGCATCGTCGACGTGTCGCCGGATGCGTGCCCGATCATCACCAAGACCGACGTGAAGGGCCTCTACTTCAACTGCGGCTGGGGCACCGGCGGCTTCAAGGCGACGCCCGGCTCGGGCTGGGTGTTCGCGCACACGATCGCGCGCGACGAACCGCATCCGCTGAACGCGCCGTTCGCGCTCGACCGCTTCTACACGGGCCACCTGATCGACGAGCACGGCGCAGCTGCCGTCGCGCACTGAACGAGGAGAAGAAAACATGTTGCTGATCGAATGTCCGTGGTGCGGGCCGCGCGCCGAATCCGAGTTCTCGTGCGGCGGTGAAGCCGACATCGTGCGCCCCGTCAACAACGAGAACATGACCGACCGCGAATGGGGCGAATACGTGTTCATGCGCGAGAACAAGCGCGGGCTGCACAAGGAGCAATGGCTGCACGCGCAGGGCTGCCGCCGCTGGTTCAAGGCCACGCGCGACACGGTGACCTACGATATCAAGGGCTACGAAAAGTTCGGCGGCGACGCTGCCGGCAACGCACACGAAGAGGGCACGAGCAAATGAGCCAGAAAGACCGCCTCGGCACCGGTGGCCGCATCAATCGCGCGATTCCGTTGACGTTCACGTTCAACGGCCGCACGTATCAGGGCTTCCAGGGCGACACGCTCGCGTCCGCGCTGCTCGCGAACGGCGTGCACTTCGTCGCGCGCAGCTTCAAGTACCACCGCCCGCGCGGGATCGTGACGGCCGACGTCGCGGAACCGAATGCGGTCGTGCAGCTCGAATCGGGCCCGTACACGGTGCCGAATGCGCGCGCGACCGAGATCGAGCTGTACCAGGGGCTCGTCGCGTCGAGCGTGAACGCCGAGCCGACGCTCGAGAACGACAAGTACGCGATCAACCAGAAGCTGTCGCGCTTCCTGCCGGCCGGCTTCTACTACAAGACCTTCATGTGGCCGCGCAACATGTGGCCGAAGTACGAAGAGAAGATCCGCGAAGCCGCCGGCCTCGGCAAGGCGCCGGAAGCGCTCGACGCCGATCGCTACGACAAGTGCTATGCGCACTGCGACGTGCTCGTCGTGGGCGGCGGCCCGTCGGGGCTCGCGGCCGCGCATGCGGCGGCCACGGCCGGCGCGCGCGTGATCCTCGTCGACGACCAGCGCGAGCTCGGCGGCAGCCTGCTGTCGTGTCGCGCGGAAATCGACGCGAAGCCCGCGCTGCAGTGGGTCGAGAAGATCGAGGCCGAGCTGCGCAAGCTGCCCGACGTGACGATCCTGTCGCGCAGCACCGCGTTTGGCTACCAGGACCACAACCTCGTGACGGTCACGCAGCGCCTGACCGATCACCTGCCCGTGTCGATGCGCAAGGGCACCCGCGAGCTGCTGTGGAAGGTTCGCGCGAAGCGCGTGATTCTCGCGACCGGCGCGCACGAGCGTCCGATCGTGTTCGGCAACAACGACCTGCCGGGCGTGATGCTCGCCGGCGCGGTGTCCACCTACGTGCATCGCTTCGGCGTGCTGCCGGGCCGCAACGCGGTCGTGTTCACGAACAACGATCGTGCGTACCAGACCGCGCTCGACCTGAAGGCGTGCGGCGCGAAGGTGACGGTCGTCGATTCGCGCGCATCGTCGAACGGCGCGCTGCCGGCCGCGGCGAAGCGGCAGGGCGTGACGGTGTTGAGCGGCGCCGTCGTGACGGCTGCATCGGGCAAGTGGCGCGTATCGTCGGTCGACGTCGCGTCCAGCACGAACGGCCAGGTGGGCGGCAAGCTGCAGACGCTGCCGTGCGACCTCGTCGCGATGTCGGGCGGCTTCAGCCCCGTGCTGCACCTGTTCGCGCAGTCGGGCGGCAAGGCGTGCTGGAGCGACGAGAAGGCGTGTTTCCTGCCGGGCAAGCCCGTGCAGGCGGAAGCGAGCATCGGCGCGGCGGCCGGGGAATTCGGCCTGGCGCGCGCGCTGCGGCTCGCGGTCGATGCGGGCGTGGAAGCGGCGAAGGCCGCGGGCTTCACGGCCGAGCAGCGCCCGGTCGCGCCGCAGGTCGCGGAAACCGTCGAAGGCGCACTGCAGCCGCTGTGGCTCGTCGGCAGCCGCGAGGCCGCGGCGCGCGGGCCGAAGCAGTTCGTCGATTTCCAGAACGACGTGTCGGCCGCCGACATCCTGCTTGCCGCGCGCGAAGGCTTCGAGTCGGTCGAGCACGTGAAGCGTTATACGGCGATGGGCTTCGGCACCGACCAGGGCAAGCTCGGCAACATCAACGGGATGGCGATCCTCGCGGGGGCGCTCGGCAAGTCGATTCCGGAAACGGGCACGACCACGTTCCGCCCGAACTACACGCCCGTTTCGTTCGGTACGTTCGCGGGCCGCGAGCTCGGCGATTTCCTCGACCCGATCCGCAAGACCTGCGTGCACGAGTGGCACGTCGAGCACGGCGCGCTGTTCGAGGACGTCGGCAACTGGAAGCGGCCGTGGTACTTCCCGAAGAACGGCGAGGATCTCCATGCGGCCGTGAAGCGCGAATGCCTGGCGGTGCGCAACAGCGTCGGCATCCTCGACGCATCGACGCTCGGCAAGATCGACATCCAGGGCCCGGATGCCGTGAAGCTGCTGAACTGGATGTACACGAACCCGTGGAACAAGCTCGAGGTCGGCAAGTGCCGCTACGGGCTGATGCTCGACGAAAACGGGATGGTGTTCGACGACGGCGTGACGGTGCGCCTCGCCGACCAGCATTTCATGATGACGACCACGACGGGTGGCGCGGCGCGCGTGCTTACGTGGCTCGAACGCTGGCTGCAGACCGAATGGCCCGACATGAAGGTGCGGCTGTCGTCGGTTACCGATCACTGGGCGACGTTCGCGGTGGTCGGCCCGAAGAGCCGCAAGGTCGTGCAGAAGGTGTGCCAGGACATCGACTTCGGCAACGAAGCGTTCCCGTTCATGAGCTACCGGAACGGCACCGTTGCCGGCGCGAAGGCGCGCGTGATGCGGATCAGCTTCTCGGGCGAGCTGGCCTATGAAGTGAACGTGCCGGCGAATGCGGGCCGCGCGGTGTGGGAAGCGCTGATGGCCGCCGGTGCCGAGTTCGACATCACGCCGTACGGCACCGAAACGATGCACGTGCTGCGTGCGGAGAAGGGCTACATCATCGTCGGCCAGGACACCGACGGCTCGGTCACGCCGTACGACCTCGGGATGGGCGGGCTGGTCGCGAAGTCGAAGGACTTCCTCGGCAAGCGTTCGCTCGCGCGCTCGGACACCGCGAAGGAGGGCCGCAAGCAGTTCGTCGGCCTGCTGACCGAGGACGAACATTTCGTGCTGCCGGAAGGCGCGCAGATCGTCGCGAAGGACACGCAGGTGTCGGCGGTCGATCCGACGCCGATGATCGGCCACGTGACGTCGAGCTACTACAGCCCGATCCTGAAGCGCTCGATCGCGCTCGCGGTGGTGAAGGGCGGCCTGAACAAGATGGGCGAGAGCGTCGTGATTCCGCTGGCCAACGGCAAGCGCATCACCGCGAAGATCTCGAGCCCGGTTTTCTACGATACCGAAGGGGTGCGCCAGCATGTGGAATGAAACCAGAAACCAGACGCAGGTGGCGGGCGCGGGCGGCGTGACGCTTGAATCGCCGTTCGTCGGCGCGGCCGACGTGCTGAAGCCGCACCAGGCGCGCGCATCGAAGAAATTCACGCTGCGCGAGCGGCCGTTCCTCGATCTCGTGAACGTGCGCGGCGAGTTGAGCGATCCGGCGTTCGTCGCCGCGTTCGAGCGCGTGGTCGGCTGCCGGCCGCCGGCGGCGCCGAACACCGTTGCCCGCGGCGCCGAGTACGACGTGCTGTGGCTCGGCCCCGACGAGTGGCTCGTGCGCTCGCACGGGCCCGTGCAGGCGGGCGTGCTGGAGGCGCGACTCGCGGAGGCCGTGCAGGGTTCGTATGCGGCGGCCGTCGACGTCGGCAGCGGTTATACCGTCGTCGAGATCAGCGGCGAACGTGTGCGCGACGTGCTCGCGCGCGGCTGCCCGCTCGATCTCCACCCGCGCGTGTTCAAGCCGGGCCAGTGCGCGCAGTCGCACTACTTCAAGACGTCGATCGTGCTGGTCCCGACCGGCGACGATGCGTTCGAGATCGTCCTGCGCCGCAGCTTCGCCGACTATTTCGTGCGGATCATGCTCGACGCTGCCGCGCCGCTCGCATCATGAAGCCGTTCGACGAACCGTTCGTGGCGATCGACGCGCCGCGCCTGCGCGGGCACGGCTGGAGCGTGTTCGTCGACGAACTGAAGGTGCCCGCGCGGATCGGCATTCATGCGCACGAGCATGAAGCGCCGCAGCCGATCGTGATCGATGCCCGGCTCGGCTATCGCTGCGAGCCGAGCGAGCAGGGCGAGTGGATCGATTACGACGGTTATTGCGCGCGACTTGCCGCGTTCCTGTCGCACAAGCCGCATACGCGGCTGCTGGAGACGCTCGTCGCCGACATCGCGGTGCTGTCGTTCCGCGAATGGCCGGCGCTGGAGTCGCTGACGCTGTCGGTGTACAAGCCGAAGATCCGGCCGGGTACGAAGCGCGTCGGCGTGTCGCTCGACTGGACGCGCGGGGATTACTTGCGGTGGACGGGGGCGGCGGGGCAGCTTTGAAGGGGGCGGGGCGGAGAGGCAATCCGCCCACGCGATTGCTCATTGTTCCTGGAATATCGGAACAATGAGACGTTCCCCCGTCACTTGTCACGCGAGCGCTTTTGGGCAACCCACTGCGGACCCGCTCCAGCAGCTTGCGGTGGCCTTCCCGGTCAATGCATCGTGATGCCGCCCTCTACGAGCCATGCCTGCGACAGTCTCATCAGGATCGCTCCGTTCAATGTGACAGGTGGCGAGCAATGAGACGTTCGGCCTTTGACGGATATCGCGCGGTTCACCGGCGATAGCTGCGAAACAGTTCAGGCGTGTCGCAGCTATCGCCCCGTGTAATCGCGTCAAGCCGCAGCTGCCCCATCCAACGCCGGATAATCCACATACCCGCGCGCATCGCCGCCGAAGAACGTGTCGCGCTGCGCGTCGTTCATCGGTGCGCCCGTCTTCAGCCGCGTGACGAAATCCGGATTCGCGAGCACCATCTGGCCGTACGCTTCGAGATCGGCAAGACCCGTCGCGACATCCGTGCCGATCGCGTCGCGCGTGCGGCCCGGCCGGTTCACGATCAGCGTGCCGTTCCAGCGTGCGCGCAGGTCCGCGAGCAGCGGCTCGTTGCCCTGGTGCATCACGTGCAGGTACGCGAGGCCGAGCCGGTCGAGCTGCGTCGCCAGGTAGCGATACAGGTCCGGCCCTTCCGTGCCTTCGTCGATGCCCCACAACGTGGTGCCCGGCGACAGGCGAATCGCGGTACGGTCCGCGCCGATCTCGTCGGCGATCGCCTCGGCAACCTCGATCGCGAAGCGCGCACGATTTTCGATTGAACCGCCGTAGGCGTCGCTGCGCGTGTTCGCGTTCGGCGCGAAGAACTGCTGGACCAGATACCCGTTTGCGCCGTGGATCTCGACGCCGTCGGCGCCGGCCTCGATCGCGCGGCGCGCGGCGAAGCGGAAGTCGTTCACGGTGCCGCGCACTTCGTCCGTCGTCAGCGCGCGCGGCGCGGGAATCTCCTGCATCCCTTTCATCGTGAACATCGGCACGCCCGGCGCGATCGCGGAAGGCGCGACGCCCTGGCGATGATGCGGCGTATTGTCGGGATGCGACATGCGCCCCACGTGCATCAGCTGGATGAACAGGCGGGCGCCGCGCGCATGCACGCGCTCGCTGACCGCCTTCCAGCCGGCGACGTGTGCATCGGTGTAGATGCCGGGCGTCGTCAGGTAACCCTGGCCGTCGTCCGACGGCTGCGTGCCTTCGCTGACGATCAGGCCGAGATCCGCGCGCTGCGCGTAGTACTCGGCGGCCAGTGCGCCGGGCGTGCCGTCGAACGCGGCGCGGCTGCGCGTCATCGGTGCCATGACCAGGCGGTTCTGCAGCGTGTAGCGGCCGACACGGGCCGGGGTGAACAATGCGTCCATGGTGCGTGCTCCTCGAGGGTCGGGTAACGGCACCGGGGCGGTGCCGTCTCGGGCGCGGGCCGCGCACCGTGCGCGCGCCTCGCCGCCATGGACACATCATCCATTGCTTCCTTTTCGAGATAAACATGGTAGTTTGGATAACATTGATCCATTGATGGAGCAGTGGGCGTGGAACTGCTGAACGACATGGCGCTGTTCGTGGAGGTCGTGAAGGCGAAGGGCTTTCGCAGCGCGGCCGACGCGCTGGGGATGCCGAATTCGACGCTGTCGCGGCGCATCGGCGCGCTGGAAAAGGCGATCGGCTTGCGGCTGCTGCATCGCACGACGCGCCGGATCGAGCTCACGGAAGCCGGGCAGCTGTATTTCGAGCGCTGCAAACGCATCGTCGACGAAGCGCGGCTCGCGCACGAGCAGCTCGGCGAGTTGCTGGCCGAACCGTCGGGCGTGCTGCGCGCGTCGTTTCCGGTCGATTTCGCGGTGGTCTACCTGGCGCCGCTGATCGTCGAATTCGCGAACCGCTACCCGAAGCTCACGTTCGATTTCGAACTGACGTCGCGGCGTGTCGACCTGGTGAGCGAACCATTCGACGTCGCGATCCGCATCGGCGAATCGGCCGATTCGCAACTCGTCGCGCGGCGGCTCGCGACGTTCCGCAATCACCTGTATGCGTCGCCGCGCTATCTCGAGCGCGCGGGCGAGCCGCGCGAACCGGACGACCTGCGGCGGCATCAGTGCCTGAGCGTGCAGCGCGTCGATGCGTGGACGCTGCACGACGCCGCGTGGGAGCTCGAGGTGCCGGTGGGCGGGCGTTTCATCGTGAACAGTGTCGGCATGGTTCGGCAACTCGCCGTGCACGAGGCGGGCATCATCCAGATGCCGGCGGAAGTCGTGGCCGACGACGTGGCCGCGGGCCGGTTGCGTCGCGTGCTGCCCGACTGGGAGGGTGCGCCCGTTCCGGTCTACGCGATGACGGAAACGCGCTTGCTGCCGGCGAAGACGCAGGTCTTCATCGAGTATCTGCGCGCGCATTTCGCGCAGGCGTGAAGGGCGGCTGCGCGGACGATCGTCCGCCGTTCACTGCTGCGCCGGCTGCGGTGCGTCGCCCTGCGCTTCCCATTTCTTCAGGATGCGCACGCGCGCCTGGCTGAAGTCGACCCAGCAGTTCAGCCACGCGTCGTCCGGAATCATCTGCTGCGGATTGGCGGCTCTGACGTAGTCGCAGGTGTCGCTCGCGAAGCCGTGCCAGCTTGCCTGCGATTTCGCGAGCTGTTTCGCCGCATCGGGGTTGCGTTGCCGGGTCTTGCGTTCGAGCGACCGGTACGCGCGTTCCACTTCCTGGTTGTTGTTGTCGACGATGCATCGGCGTACCGCATCCATCGTCGGCCCCTGCCGTTCGCAATCGACCGCGGCGAACGCGGACGCTGCGCCGCTCGCGAGCGCGGCGACGGCGAGAAGGCGGGTGGCGTACCGGATCGTGTCGCGCATGCGCGGAGAGGGAGTCGTGGGGCGGGACGTGTGCGACGTACTGGCTTATTGCGCGTTGCGCGCCGACGTCGATGTCGACGTCGACGTCGACGTCGATTCGCTCACCGGCACCATCCGCGCCTTCGTTTCGTTCGCGGCTTTCGCGTCGTCGTCGGGTTCGAGCACGAACCGGAACGAATCGACCCGCTGCATGACCTTCGCCGCATACGCGCTGGATCCGCCGCTGTAGCTCTTCAGCCCGGCCTGCACGTTGCCGCCGGCCGCTTTCACGTAGCTGGAGAGAATCCGGGAGCCGGCCTCGACGTTCGCATTCGGTTCGGTCAGGTCCTTCACGTTACGCAGCATGCCGCGGTGTGCGGACGGCACGACCTGCATCAGTCCGGTCGCGCCGTGCTGGCCGCGCGCCTTTTCCTGGAAGCGCGATTCGATCGAGATGATGGCGTAAACGAGTGCGGGAGGCAGCGAATATTTCGTCGCAGTGACGCTCACGATATCGGCGAGCTTGGCGGCCCGTTCCTTCGCGACACCGAATTTCTTCGTCAGGTAGGACGTGATGCGGCGGTTTGCTTCGTTCGGCTGATCGTCGGCGTTCGCGAGCGGCGCGGAGGCGACAGCCGGCGCCGATGCCAGCATGTCGGGCGGAGAGGCTGGCACTGCGGGCGTTTGCTGGGCCGATACCTGTTGCGCAATGCCGAGCGAGAGCACGATCAGCCAGAAAAACCGTCGTCGCATGGTCGAGTGCGGGGAAATGGGAGGCGCATAGTATATCGGCCAATCGGGCAAGACGGTCGAGTGCCGGCTCGAATGAAAGCGATGTGTAGGCTTGTGACGTTCGCAACGATCGACGCGGCGATCGTTGCGTGGACACGCATCGGAGTCCGGATGACCGCTAGTTGATGATCTCGCCGATGCCGGCTTCGATGCGGATTCTCAGTTGCTGGATGAACGCCGGATCGTACGGTTCCCAGTGATCGAGTTCGCCAACGATCTTCAAGGGCGATGTGCTTCGATACGAGCGCGTCGGATTGCCCGGGAATTTCTTGTCCGTGACGTTCGGGTCGTTTTCGAATGCCCCGGTGGGCTCGACGATATAGACCCGCGGCTTGCCGTCGCCTTTGGCCATTTCCGCGGCAAGGCCGGCGCCCTTGGGCAGGGCCGTGAAATAAACGTGATTCATCACGACGTCATCCCGGTAATTCGATCTGAAGCCCGCCGTCAGCAAGTCGCCGATCCGCAAATCCGCTTTCGTGCCATGAAAAAACGGGCCGGTGTCCAGGACAGCCATGGCTTCTCCCTTGGAAAATGTCGCGATGACTTCTAGGCGCGCCGCGCGCTCGCCACTCGCGCAATCGACCCGATCGCATCGCTGACGAGCACCGCGAGCAGCCCGACGATCACGCCGCCCTGCAGCACGAACGCGGTATTCGACGTCTGCAGGCCCGCGATGATCACGTCGCCGAGGCCGCGCGCGGCGACCGTCGAGCCGATCGTCGCGGTGCCGAGATTGATCACGACCGCGAGCCGGATACCGTTGACGATCACCGGGAACGCGAGCGGCAGCTCGACCGACACCAGTTGCTGCCAGCCGCTCATCCCCATCCCGCGCGCGGCGTCGACGACATCGCGCGGCACGTCCTCGAGCCCCGCGATCGTGCTTTCGAAAACCGGCAGCAGGCCATACAGCACGAGCGCGATCAGTACGGGTTTCAGCCCGAAGCCGACGGCCGGCACCGCGAGCGCGAGCACCGCGACCGGCGGGAAGGTCTGGCCGATGTCGACGACGCTGCGCGCGACCGGCAGGAAATCCGCGCCGGCCGGCCGCGTGACGAAGATCCCGGCCGCTACCGCGACGATCGTGCCGATCAGGCTCGACAGCGCGACCGTGCCGAGATGCGCGAGCGTCAGGTCGAGCAGGCTCGCGCGATCGTAGATGACGGGCGCGCCGTTGTCCGCGAACGGTGCGAAAAGGCCCTGCAGCCACATCGGCCGCACCAGCAGCACGAGCAGCAGCGCGAGCGCGGCGGCGCGCGCCGTGAACGCGGCAACGTGGCGGGGCAGGGGCGAACGCAAGGGCCGTGTGCGTTGCGTGGCATCCGGCGTCGTCATGCGGGCTGCCTCGCGTGCGCGCGGATCGCGTCGAGCGTGATGCGGCGCGCGCCGCGCACGTTGCGTGCATCGCCGTCGTCGACGGGCAATGCATCGCCGTCGTCGACGGGCAATGCATCGACACCGCGCCACAGCAGTTCCGACACAGCATCGCGCAGCGTGCGCGTCGCGTCGATCGGCTCGCCCTCCGCATGGCCGGGTTCGGCCACTGCGTCGATCTGCGTCAGCGCGAGCAGGCGCAGCGGCCGGTCGACGCCCGCGACGAGCTGCTCGACGACACCGGCCGCCGGCTTGCCGAGAATCTCGGCAGGCGGTGCGACCTGCAGCAGCCGGCCGCCGTCCATCACCGCGATCGTGTCGCCGAGCTTCAGCGCTTCCTCGATATCGTGCGTGACGATCACGACCGTGATGCCGAGGCGGCGCTGCAACGCGAACAGGTCGTCCTGCGCCTTGCCGCGGATGATCGGATCGAGCGCGCCGAACGGCTCGTCCATCAGCAGCATCGCGGGCTCGGCCGCGAGCGCGCGCGCGACGCCGACACGCTGCTGCTGGCCGCCCGACAGTTCGTGCGGCAGCTTGTCCGCGAACTCGGCCGGCGCGAGATGGAACAGGTCGAGCAGCTCGTTCACGCGCGCGTCGATGCGCGCGGCCGGCCAGCCGAGCAGGCGCGGCACGGTCGCGATGTTGCGCGCGACGCTCCAGTGCGGAAACAGCCCGTGCCCCTGGATCGCGTAGCCGATGCCGCGCCGAAGCTGTTCGGGCGCGACGGTCGCCGTATCGACGCCGTCGATGCGGATCGTGCCACTGGTGGGGGCGATCAGCCGGTTGATCATGCGCAGCAGCGTCGACTTGCCGCTGCCCGACGCACCGACGAGCGCGGTGATCGTGCCGCGCTGCATCGTCAGCGAGACGTCGTCGACGGCGACGACATCGCCGAAGCGTTTGCCTGCACGTTCGATCTCGATCATCCTGTACGCCCCTTCGCGAGCGTGGTCGCGGCTTCGAATATGACGGCGGCCACCAGCGCGAGCGCGATCGTCGGGATCGCGCCGAGCAGCACGAGATCGGCGGCCGATTGCCCGATCCCCTGGAAGATGAAGGTGCCGAAGCCGCCGCCGCCGATCAGCGCGGCGACCGCGGTCAGCCCGATGTTCTGCACGAGCACGATGCGCACGCCGCTCAGGATCACCGGCAGCGCGAGCACGAGGTCGACATGCAGCAGCCGCTGCGCGCGCGTCATGCCCATCGCGCGCGCGGCTTCGGTCACGTGCGGCGGCACTTGTCCGAGCCCGACCACGACACTCGACGCGATCGGCAGCAGCGAATACAGGAACAGCGCGAGCACGGCCGGCGCGACGCCGATGCCGCGGATGCCGAGCGCGGCCGCGAGCGGCACGTGTGCGGCCAGCAGCCCGAGCGGGGCCATCATCAGCCCGTACATCGCGATGCTGGGGATCGTCTGCACGACATTGAGCACGGGCATCGCGACGGTCCGCACTGCCGCGATGCGCGCGCAGGCGATGCCGAGCGGCACGCCCGCGACGAGCGCGGCGGCCACCGAGCCGCCCGCGAGCGACACGTGACGGATCGCTTCGCGCCAGAAATCGTCGCTGCGCACCGCATATTCGCGCATCACGGAGAGGCCGTCCCACCAGCCGCTCGCGAGCGGCACCGAGATCGCCGCGATCGCGACGACGAGCGCGGCGAGGCGCCGCCACGGGCCGAACGCGAGCCGTGCGAGCGCGTCCGCGACGAGCACGGCCCACGCGAACAGCAGCAGCCAGACGCCCGCGTCGGGCGACACGCGCGCGAGCATGT